>JBGAVB010000378.1:0-3026 GCA_044228345.1 Anaerolineae bacterium
GCCCAGTTCGGCGCGGCCAGGGGCGACTGCCCATTGCCAAGCTGCGCCTGCAGCACCGCCACATCGGTCGTGGGGTCGCGGCCCAGCAAGCGCGCGGACAGCGTGCGTCCGTCGTGCAGGCCGATGCCGATATTGTCATCCTGCTCAACCACATGATGCGCGGTAACGATTACGCCCGCCGCCGACCAAACGATGCCAGTCGCCGGCAAGCGCCGGCGCGCTTCCACCCGCACGACGGCCGGTCCGGCCTGCTCCACGGTGAGCGCCAAGGCGTTCGAAAAATCCTGTAAAACTGAAGCCATCTGATACTCTCCTGTGTATATCTTCATGACCAACCAAACAGGGCCAGTATCGCGCAGCCCGCGCGCGCAGACTTCCGCCGCTTGATGAGGCTGAGACCTGGAAAAAAGGTTAGGTGGATGCTCGTGCTTGAGATTAGAGGGCAACCAGACCGAGGCGCGTGGCGCGTACGACGGCCTCTGTGCGGCTCTGCGCGCCCAGTTTGCCCAGGATGGCGTTGATGTGGAATTTGACGGTGTGTTCGCTGATGAGGAGCTGGCGGGCAATTTCCTTATTGGACAAGCCCTCGGCCAGGCGGTGCAGCACGTCCAGCTCGCGCGGGGTCAAGGTATCCAGCAGGGCGGCCGTTGGGCGTTCGGCGGGCACGATGAGCGCCGGGGCCAGGGCCGGGTCCAGCACCGCCAGGCGCACCACGGTCGCGGACAACGCCGCAATCATCATGTCTGAGGTGGCGTCCCGCAAGAGCAAGCCGCGCACCCCGGCGGCCCACACGGCCAATGCGTGTGTCGGATCGGGCGCCAGGGCCACAAGGGCCAGCTCAGGCCGTTCCAGCTCGGCCAGGCGATCCAGGGCCGACTTGCCGCCTGCCGCCGTCACGCGCTGCGGATCCCAACCGAGGTCCCACAGCACGGCATCCGGGCGATACACGTCCAGCGTGGCGGCCAGCGCCGCGTCGGCCGGGGTCTGACCGATCACCTGGCAGCCTGGTTCGCCGGCCAGCAGCGCGGCCAGGCCCGCGCGGGCCAGGGGATCATCGGCAATAATCACAATGCGCAGCGGCGTGGATGCAAACATGGCAGGGTTGTCGCCCAGGAGCAGCAGCCGCTGGATAGAATCGTCCGCGCTAGACATCGGTCAGTCCGGCCAGTTCCGGCTGCTTCATCTCCGCCGCCTTGTCGGCGCGCGGCGCCTGCTTGAAGGTCTGCGCGGTGGGCGGCATGTTGACCGTTTTGCCCTTGAGCAGTTCTTCGATGGTCAGGAGCTGCAGCCGGGGATATTTCTTGCCCCAGCCAGGCGAATCGTAGAAGCCGGCGGCGTGCGCGGCCGCCTCCATCTCCCTGGTGGGCGCTTCCAGGCTGATGAAAACGCCCAGGGCCGCGTCCTCGTTTTGCAGGGCGCCGATCAGATCGCGCACATCGCCTGACTTGACGTGCCCGCTTTTGACCTGCACGAGCACGCGCTTGGCCTTGCCGCTGCGATCATCCATGAAGGTGATGACGCCGTCCACGCCTTTGTCGCTGCCCTTCTTGCCCTGCCTGACGCCCGCCGCGCCGCCGACTGGCTTGGCGCGCACCAGGGAGAGCGCCCACCACTGAAACTGATAGCGGTCGTCCTGGGCGAGCTTTCTGGCCGCGCCCAAGTCTTCCGGCTCACCCACCACGCGCACGGTCAGGTTGGGGAACATGCTCTCCAGGCGGTACTTTTGCAGCGAAATCGAAAGGTGCGTGATGTCAATGCCGATCCAGCGCCGGCCCAGCTTTTGCGCCGCGGCCACGGCCGTGCCGCAGCCGCAGAAGGGGTCAAGCACCCAATCGCCGGGGCTGCTGCTGGCCTGGATGATGCGTTCGAGCAGCGCCAGCGGCTTCTGCGTGGGGTAGCCGAGGTCTTGCGCTCCCAGAGCTGGCGGAATATCTAGCCATAAATCCTGAATCGGCACACCGGGCATCTCATCCAGATATCGCTTGTACCTGGGCATACCGGTTTTTGTATAGTACAACCGACCTTCTCTCTCGAACTGTGCCATTCTATCTTTGGAGTATGCCCAAAATCGTCCCTTATAGGGTTTTACGCCTTTCCATTCGTAAAGCGTGTCGCCCCCAGGTTTTGCTGCTGTTAAATTATCAAGAGCGTATCTACGGCCAGTGCCTTCCTCAACATGGCTGTAAAACTGATCAACATATTCTAGGTCATACGGAAGATAAACGGGATTCCATGTCCAGGTATTGCTCTTCGTATAAAACAACACGACGTCGTGGATCCGTCCATGTTGTTGACGGCCCTGCTTGGTGTCGCTATGAGCCGTGCTCCGCTTCCAGATTATCTCTGTCCGAAAATTGCCGACACCAAATATTGTATCCAAAATGATTTTCAAATAATGACTGGCGGTCGGGTCGCAGTGCAGGTAGAGACTGCCGGTGGGTTTGAGCACGCGGTGCAGTTCCACCAGGCGGCCGGCCATCATCACCAGGTAGGCCATCATCTGGTTGGCGCCGATGAACTGGCGCAGCGCGCCGATCATCGCGGCCACGTGCGGCGGCGCGCTGGAGATCAGCGCCTCGTACTGCTGCGCGGCGGACTCGCCCCAATGCCAGGTGTCGTCGAAGGCCATGATCTGCGACTCGGCCTCGCGGCCGCTCTCGTCCTTGAAGAGCACGTTGTACGAACGGCTGGAGTTGAAGGGCGGATCGAGGTAGATCAGGTCCACGCTTTCATCGGGGATGTACTCGCGCAGAATCTTGAGGTTGTCGCCGTAAAACAAGGTATTGTCGCTGATCGGTTTCGGAGACATGACACGCCTCTCGTGGTGGAAATGGTGGGGACATTATAGCGGAAACACGGTATGCGAACAACCTTGCGTAGGCTCGGCCAGTGATTCCAAACGGAGCGCAAATTCAACCACAAGGAGGGCATGCGGGGGTGGGTGAACACGCCGGTCACCCGCCAGTTTCGCCCAGTCCGCTTCAGCGGACTTCAGCTATCAGCCTGAACTTCAGTTCAAGGCGTTT
>JBGAVB010000379.1:0-3021 GCA_044228345.1 Anaerolineae bacterium
GCCAGAACGCACTGGAGGTCATCCACAACCTGAAGGACAAGATCGCCGAGATCGGCCCGGGCCTGCCGGAAGGCGTGACGGTGCAGACGGTCTATGACCGCTCCGAGCTGATCCACCGGGCCATCGAAACCCTCAAGGGCACTGGCCTGCTCGAGTTCATCGAGACCGGCGATGAAGTCTTGACGCCTGGCACCAAGGTCAGCACGAGCTACGGCTCGCTGCAAGATTCCGGCGTTGTGACCAGCACCAACCAGGTCACACGCACCAACCAGGTCACAAGCACCAGCGGGATCACAAGCACGACAGCCGTCACGCCGACGACGCCGGCGACCCCAAGCAAGGTCTACCGGACGATCATGACGGGCGCCGACTTGAAGACGGCCGCGGTTGCCTTCGAGCAGAACACCAATGCGCCGATTATTACCTTCACGCTGACCGATGCCGGCTCCAAGAAATTTGCCGACTACACCAGCGCCAATATCGGCAAGATTCTGTCCATCGTCCTGGACAAAACCGTGCTCTCGTCCCCACGGATTCAATCTGCCATCACCGGCGGCAACGGGCAGATCACCGGCCGCTTTACGTTGGAAGAGGCGCGCAGCCTCTCCGTGCAGATGCGCTACGGCGCGCTGCCGGTTCCACTGCGTGTGGCTGAAAGCCGCGCGGTTGGGCCGACGCTGGGTCAAGACTCGGTGCGCAAGAGCATCAACGCCGGCGTGATCGGTCTGCTGGTGGTGATTCTTTTCATGCTGCTGTACTACCGCCTGCCCGGTGTGCTGGCTGACCTGGCGCTCATCATCTACGCGCTGCTGGTTTTTGCCCTCTTCAAACTGATTCCTGTCACCTTGACGCTGCCAGGCATTGCGGGCTTTGTACTCAGCGTGGGCATGGCCGTTGACGCCAATGTCTTGATCTTCGAGCGCATGAAAGAGGAACTGCGCGGAGGCCGCAACTTGCGCTCGGCGATTGACACTGGGTTTGCCCGCGCCTGGCCTTCCATTCGAGATTCCAACGCATCCACGCTCATCACCTGTGTGATTCTGTTCTGGTTTGGATCGAACTTCGGCGCCAGCATCGTCAAGGGCTTTGCGCTCACCCTGGCTATCGGTGTGTTGGTCAGTCTGTTCACGGCCATTACCGTGACGCGCACCTTCCTGCACCTGGTCATGAACAACATGGATCTCTCCCGCAACCACTGGTGGTTCGGCGTCTAATCGGAGTAGAATAAAGTATCATGCTTAATATCGTTGGAAAACGCTACTGGTATTTCGGCCTGTCTCTGCTGATTATCATACCAGGCTTGATCTCGCTCATCTTGTTTGGCCTGCGCCTGTCCATTGACTTCACCGGCGGCGCGCTGTGGCAGCTTCAGTTCACACAGCCCAAGACGGCCATCCAGCCGGCTGATGTGAAAGCCATCTTTAGCGCGGCCGGCTTCGATGAGGCCCTGGTTCAGACCTCCACGACGACCAGCACCGATGACACGATCATCGTGCGCGCCAAGCCGATCGAGGCGGCGCAAAAGGCAACTCTGCAGACCGCCCTCCAGGCGCGTTATGGCGACTTCGTGGAGCAGCGTTTCGATAACGTTGGCCCGGCCGTTGGCGCGGAAGTGACGCGCAACGCCGGCGTGGCTGTGGGTCTGGCTGCCATCGCCATTCTCATCTACATCTCGATTGCCTTCCGCAAGGTGCCTAATTCCTTCCGCTACGGCACGTGCGCGGTCATCGCCCTGGTGCACGACGCCCTGGTCGTGCTCGGCTTGATGTCGTTGGCTGGACACTTCTTGGGCTGGGAAGTTGATTCGCTCTTCCTGACGGCCTTGCTCACGGTCATTGGTTTCTCGGTGCATGATACGATTGTCGTTTTCGACCGCATTCGCGAGAACATCAATCGCTACCGCAGCCAGGACTTCGAGACGATCGTCAATCGCAGCATCATCGAAACGCTCGATCGCTCCATCAACACGCAGCTGACCGTGTTGTTCACGCTGACGGCCCTGGCGCTCCTGGGCGGCGTTACCGTGCGCATCTTCGTCGTCACGCTGTTGATCGGCATCTTGAGCGGCACCTATTCGTCCATCTTCAATGCCAGCCCACTGCTCGTGGTGTGGGAGAATGGCGAGATCGGCAGCTTGATCCGGCGCCTGTCCGGCAATCGGTCGGCAAAGCCGGCCTGACGCCCATCCGCGCCCGTGTGATCGCATACACTCTCGTAACGGAGCGAAGGTCGTCCTTCGCTCCGTTTGCTTTAGGCCTGGATTTATCCGCTGTTGGGTAACTGTACGTCGCGGCCGCGAACGCCAGGCCGACGTGCGTGGACTGACCATGTGAAGGACCGTCAGGATGATCGCTCTGATTGATTATGGCGTGGGCAACCTGCGCAGCGTGTCCAAAGCGCTGGAGCACATCAACGCGCCCGTGCAGATTGTTCAACGAGCGGGCGAATTGACTGACGCAGGACATGCGTGGGGCGGCATTGTGCTGCCTGGCGTCGGGGCTTTTGGCGACGCCGCGGCCAATTTCCGCCGCGCCGGCTTTGAAGAACCGCTGCTGGCTGCGGTGCACGCAGGCACACCCCTGCTCGGCATCTGCGTCGGCCTGCAGCTGCTCTTCGACGAGAGCGAGGAGATGGGCCGCCACCGCGGACTGGGCATTTTTGCAGGCACGGTCTCTCGTTTTGCCGACGGCATGACCGCGCTGCAGAACGGCCAGCTCCACCGGCTCAAAGTGCCGCAGATCGGCTGGAACCAGGTCCACCATCGCGGGACGCACCCTCTGCTGGCCGGCGTGCCCAGCGGCAGCTACGCGTACTTCGTTCATTCCTACTATTGCGCGCCGACCGATCCGGGGATCATCATCGCCACGACCGACTACGGCATTGATTTTGCCTCCATCTGCGGCGGCCGCTTTGGCCAGGGCGAGGTGTGGGGCGTTCAATTCCACCCGGAGAAGAGCCAGGCCACCGGGCTGCGCATCCTGCGCAATTTCGTGGATCTGGTGCAGGTCCGCGGGATGAGCA
>JBGAVB010000037.1:0-12619 GCA_044228345.1 Anaerolineae bacterium
ACTGGTCACGCTCAAGTGGTCCAGATGGTTCAGACAGTGCTCAGTGGCTCCCCGGTCTAATAGATGCGATCAGACCGCTGACATTACGGATTGAGAGTCGGCGCCATGTAAATGGTCACAGCCTGGTTGCGATAGGGCACGTTCAGCAGCCCCTGCTGGGCCATTTGCTCGAACTTGGCGATTCCCTCCGGCGGGTAGACCGTGCGTTCCAGTTGGCCGATGTAGATATAGCGCACGGCCATTTTTTGCATGAGCTGCTGCGCGCGGCTGATGTCGGCTGTGCTGAAGAATTCGCGCGCATCGGCCTCGCGCTGACCTACCTGGAAGCTGTAGCGCTGCTCGCCCTGGTGCGCGCCCAGCAGACTGGGCAAGCCAGTAAAGCTGGCGACGCGCATACCGCCTTCACGATAGTAGTCAATGCGTCCCTCGGCCACCACGGGATTGCCCTTGACATTGTCCAGCAGCCAGTGAATGGCATCGTAATCATACTGCAAGGTAATCGGGTTGTTCTGGTCGGGCCACGTGTAGACGCCCACCGTCATGAACGCCATGCCATCCAGCGTGCCAATGGCCGGACGCGCGCCGGGAAAACGGTCATCCACGCGGCGCGGCGTGCCGAGCAGCGGAAAGACCAGCGATGCAAACAGCAGCACCGTAAAGAGGCTGGTCCAGGCCACGCGCCAGCCGCGGCTGAAGCGCCGGCTGAGGGCCGCCCACACCGTCGGCAGCGCGGCCGCCGTGCCCAATCCCAGCAAGACCCACACCTGGGTGTAGAATTTGAACAGGGTATTCATGCGGTAGAAGTCGCCCACGGTGCTGCCGTCGGCCGAACAGCCGCACAGGAAGTCCTTGAGGAAGACGAATTCGACGCCGATGGCGACGAGCAGGCCGGTAAAAAGCAAGAGAATTGTGAAGGTGCGCTCTGGCGCAGCATCGCGGCGGAACAACAGCACGCCGGCGGCGAGCAAGGGCAGCAAAAGCAGCGCCGGCACCCAATAGCCGAGCAGCGCCAGGACCACCGCGGCCACGATCACCAGCGCGACGAAGAGCCGCCCGGCGACGTACGCAGGCGCAGCCTGTTTAACCAGGGCGGCGTGCAGGGTCGCGACGCGCGGCGCCAGGTCCCACTGATCAGCGATCAGATGCAGCCAGCGCACCAGCGCCGGTGAGCGCGCCGCGGGGCCAGTCTGCTCGCGCGCGCGACGGCGCAGCTCCACAATCAAGGCCGTGACCGCCAGGAAGGCGAAGAAGCCCCAAATTTGCAGCCATTTGCCCAGATCGGTCTTGCCCTTGACCAGGCCGATGCCGCTGCTGCCCACGGCTTCGTAGTGCTGGAAGAAAGGCTGGTAAAGGCCGTAGGCCAGGACGCCAACCACAGCCGCGAACGCCAGCACCAGCCAGACCCGAAGGCGCCCGGTGGCGCGGAAATCACGAATGAGGAAGGCCAGGATGGCGACGCCGAGATAGGTGGGCAGATCCCATGTGTTGATGGCCGCCAGCGCGCCGATCGTCAGCGGGATGAAGATGAACGACAGGAAGGAGCCGGCCACATCGCCGCTCAACCCCGCGCCGTAACCGGCCACCAGGTTCAAAGCCAGCGCCAGGAAGAGAATGGTAAACGGCATCCCCATCATATGCGGATGCAGATCGGCGAAGAGGAAGCTCCAGAATGGAAACTCGTTGATGGTGCCGGGCAGGATACGGCTTGGCGCCCACCAATCGAAGGCAGGCAGCGGTGTGCGGGCGCTGATGACATGAGCCGCGCCAGACAGGGCGCGCACGAAAGTTTGTAAACCTGGAATCTGGCTTTGGAACTGCGTCTGTGACTGGTCGGCCAGGCGCCGCAGCACCTGTCCCAGCGCATCCAGATTGCCGATGACGGTGACAAACAGACTGCCAAGCAGCCCGGCGCCAATGCCTTGCCGCCAAAACGGCCCGCGGGGGCTGCCTGGCGTCGCCGCGGCCGGCGCCAGATTGTACACCAGTGAGAAGGCCCCGGCTGCCGTGGCCGCAAACAGGGTGGGAACGGCCAGGTTGAAGGCGACCGAAGGCGCGATGCCGGTCAGTTTGATCAGCATGCCAACCAGGAAATAGCCGTAGTAGTAGTAGTTGATGTAACCGCCGGCGTAATAGGGATCGAGCGGCGGCATCCAGACGCTGCGCGCCGTGGCGTTGAGAAAGGCGAACTCCATGAATTTCTCGCCGCCTTGCCACGGCTGCCAGAGGTCTGGATTGAGCAGGCGAATCGCCACGAAGAACAGAAATGCGACCCCAAACACAAGCTCACTGGTCAGCAGCAGACCGCGATGGGCGCGGGCAAACGCGGCCATCTCATGCCGGTTGCGCCGCCACAGGGCCAGCGAGAGCAGGGCGATCAGGAAAAACGCAACGCCAATGGTCAATAGATTATTACCGACCACGGGAAGATGCAGGCTGGCCACGATCCAAACCAGCCAACCGGCCAACAGCCAGCCAAGCAGGCGCGCCATCAAGTAGCCGCGGTCACGTAGATGCCGAAAAACGGCGAAGCCCAGCGGCCAGGAGACAAGCTGAATAAGCATGAGCGCCAGCCACCAGACGACGATCGCGATGGGGGTTGAGTTTGTCGCCAGGCTGTTCCAGCGCAAATCATAGGGCGCGGGCAGGTCTTCGGTCGGGTGATCGAGCAGCAGGGTCTTGCCGCTGGCGCCTTCAGCCTTGGGCGCGGTCGGCTGAGAAGCAGCGCGCCCGGCCAGGCGATCCCAGAGCTGAGTCAACGCAGATTTGCCGCCGGTGTAGCCGGCGAGCGCGCCTTCCCAGCTGTTGCCCAGCTTGGCTTGCCAATCAGCGTCGCTGAGGGTCGCCACCTTCTTGAAAACAATCGGCTTGGGATGATCGTAAACCGTGAAACTTTCATCGGCGTTGTCGTCGTTGAATTCCAGCGGGCCGAGTCGAGGGCGCGAAGGGAATTCCTGCACGAGTTCAAAGCCGAGCTGCCCGCTGAAGAGCAGATCGTAGTAGCGCGTGGTCATGGGATAGCGCTGGGGCAAGCGCGGGATCGAGCGATACAAGCGGTTGGTCGCCAGGATGATGTAATCAGCCTCGTTGACCATGCGCTTGATGGTCTCGAATTTGGCTGGCGTATCTTCCTCGTAGTTGGGCAAATCATTGACGCGATAGCCAAAAGCCCCGCGGAAATAGCCAGCCGGCTTCTGCAAATCTTTCGGCAGCGTGTCGTCCCAGTGCTCCGCCAAGATGACGCTGTTGTGCGGCACGTTCTCATAAATCCAGCGTGAGGCCGTAATCCAGCTGTGCTCATGGCCGTAAACGCCGTTGACGAATGCCAGCGCCCAGATCGTCGTCCCGATGAGCACCACGAGCGCCAGCGCGGGCGCGCTCCAGGCCCACCAGGGCCGCGTGCGGGCCGGGAGACCCAGGGAATCGGTGGAAGGCGGCTCAGCGCCGGCGACGTCAAGGCCGGCATCGGCGGTGGGAATCACGGTGCGGCGCAGGCGGCCGCGCCAGATGCGTTCGAGCAGCGCCGCCCCCATCAGACTGAAGAAGGGCAGCAGCGGGAGCATGTAGCGCATGAACTTGACCATGAACATGCCAGTCAGCGCAAAATAGGGCACGCACCAGGCCAACATGACCCACTCGGCCGGGCTGGCGCGGCCGAGGAGCGCGCGGCCAATCACCCAGGCCAGGCCGATGAAGGCCAGCAGGCCCAGCGGCCAGCCCATGCCCCAACGCACCTGCTGTTCGATGTTGTACACAAAGGGCAAGGTGCCCCGGTACTGGCGCGTATACGGGAAATCGGCATCCCCACGCACCATCGCGCCCTGCTCGTATCGCGCCCTGCTCGTCAATCACGGAAATGCGGTAGTTGGTCCAGTCAATCACCGCAAAGGGCGAAGTGAGGGCAAAAACAATGACCGCCATGGAGAGAGCAATCAAGGCCAGGCCGATGGCCTGGGTGAGCTGATTGGAAGCGCTTGCGCCGTTCGCGTCGTCTGGCGGGCTAGACGCACGCCGGCGACGAGCCGCCATGAGCGACCAGAAGCGCGCGGCCGCGCCTACGACGAGGGCGGCCAGAATGGGGAGCGCGCTGAATTTACTGGAAACCGCCGCGCCCGCCATGGCCCCGGCCAGCAGCGACGCGCTCAGATTCCCATCCTGCGCCATCCGCACCGCGCCGTAGACCGCGCCCACGATGAAGAACGCAGCCACCGGATCGAACGCGTAGAAATGGCTGAGCTGAATGGCCGTGACCGTGAGGGCGGCAAAGGCTGCACCCAACAGGCCGACGCGGCTACTGTAGACGCGGCGGCCGATCAGGTAGATCAGGTAGACCGAACCGGTGTCGAACAGCGCGGAGAGCACGCGACCCAGGAGATTCAACCCATCGTAGGTATTGGCCGCCACCAGCCAGCGTATCAGCTCGCCCTGCAGACCGAGCCCGGCCAGCGCTTGGCCGACGGCATGGGCCAACGCCGCCATGATCGTCAGGATGTACAATGGCAGATGGCCGTAGGCAAAGTGGCGCACCGCGTTCTGCTGCGGGTTCCAGAGCGGGTTGAAGGGCGACTGCCGTGGATCGAGCGCCTGCGTGAGGCTCTGCGGCATGTGCATGTCGCCGGCCACCATCACGATCCAACGCTCGTCGGGGTGTGCGTGCTGATAATCGTCCCAATTGTTGTTGTAGAGCCGCAACGCCAGGGCGACCGCCAAGATCGCCAGCAGCAAGAATATCCGGGGGGTGTTCCGGGTTCGACGTCCGTTTTCCTGGGTTGAAGTTGTCGCAGACAACGGTCACTCCTCGTTTAATCCTCATCCAGCTTCAAAACCGACATGAAGGCATCCTGCGGAATTTCAACCTGGCCCACCATCTTCATGCGGCGCTTGCCCTCTTTTTGCTTTTCCAGCAGCTTGCGCTTGCGCGTGATGTCGCCGCCGTAGCATTTGGAGAGCACGTCCTTGCGATAGGCCTTCACGTTGGCCCGACTGATGATTTTCTTGCCCAGCGCGGCCTGAATCGGCACCTCGTACTGTTGGCGCGGGATCACTTCCTTCATCTTGCTGACCAGCCGCTGCCCTTTTTGGAAGGCCTGGTCACGGTGCACGATGACCGACAACGCGTCCACCGGAATGTCGTTGATGAGCACATCCAGGCGCACCATGTCGGCCACCCGGTAATCGTCGAAGGCATAGTCCATGCTGGCGTAGCCGCGCGTGCGCGCCTTGAGGTCATTGTAGAAATTCACCAGGATTTCAACCAGCGGGATGTGATAGGTCAGCAGAACCCGGCGCTCGTCCAGGTATTCTTGATTCACGAACTCGCCGCGGCGTTTGGTCGCCAGGTCCATCACCTGGCCGATGTATTCCACCGGCGTAAAAACCGTGATCTTCATCCACGGCTCGCGAATCTCGGTGATCTCGCTTTCGGGCGGCAGCTCCACCGGGTTATCCACCAGCAGTTCGGAGCCGTTCGTCTTGGTCACCCGATACTCCACGCTGGGCGCGGTAAACAGCACGTCGAGGTCATATTCACGTTCCAGGCGCTCCTGGATAATCTCCATATGGAAGAGACCCAGGAAACCGCAGCGGAAACCAAAACCCAGGGCCTGGCTGCTCTCCGGCTGGAAGATCAGCGAGGCGTCGTTGAGCTGCAGTTTTTCCAGCGCATCGCGCAGCAGGGCATAGTCCTCCCCCCGCGTCGGATAAAGCCCCGCAAACACCATCGGCTTGGACGGTTCATAGCCGGGCAGGGGCGCTTCCGCGCTGTGCAGCCAGGTGGTGAGGGTGTCGCCCACGCGGCAGTCGCGCACCGACTTGAGGCCAGTCGCAATGTAGCCAACCTCGCCGGCTGACAGTTCGCCGGTTGGGATCATGCCGGGGCCAAAAATGCCGACATCCAATGGCTCAACCCGCAGACCGCTCGACATCACCTTGAGGTTCGGCCCCAGGCTGTACGAGCCGTCGAAGACGCGCACGTAGGCCACCACGCCCTTGTACGCGTCGTAATGACTGTCGAACACCAGGGCGCGCAGCGGCGCGGTGGCGCTGCCCTTGGGCGGCGGCACGTGCTTGACCACCGATTCCAGCACCGCGGTCACATTCAGGCCCTCTTTGGCCGAGATGCGAATCACGTCATCAATCGGCGTGCCGATCAGCTCGCCGATTTCGTGCGCCACCTCGTCCGGTCGCGCCGACAGCATGTCAATCTTGTTGACCACGGGGATGATCTCCAGGTCATGCTCCAGCGCCAGGTACAGATTAGCCAGCGTCTGCGCCTCGATGCCCTGGCTGGCGTCCACCACGAGCACCGCGCCCTCGCAGGCCGTCAGCGCGCGCGACACCTCGTAGGAGAAGTCCACATGGCCGGGCGTGTCAATCAGGTTGATTTCGTACGTCTGGCCGCTGCTGGCGGTGTAACTCATGCGCACGGCTGAGGCCTTGATGGTGACGCCCTTCTCGCGTTCCAGGTCCATCGTGTCCAGCATCTGGTCGGTCATGTCGCGATCGGAAACTGTGCCGGTCAGCTGCAGCAGGCGGTCGGCCAGGGTGCTCTTCCCGTGGTCCACATGCGCCACGATGCAGAAATTGCGTATCAGCGATTGATCCATAGTGGTAGATTCTACACGAGAAAGTAGGAAAAGTGCAAAGTGCAGAGTGCAGAGTGCAAAGCTGCGTCGGAGTCCCGAACTTGTTCGGGCGCACCACAAGGTGGACAGTTACAGATGATAACAAAAGGCGGCCCATCAGTGCGACAGACCGCCTGTTGTTCTCGTCAGGTCAGGGAGCGGGGCGCCCTGCATCATGCCGTCGAATGAATTCGAGGCGATGGGCGTCCCGCCGCCAGGTCGGCCTGCGCCGACCGGCAGGGAATCACCGTCGGTGGATCCCCGGCGGTACGCCCATCAGGCGCGATTTCAATCGCTCTCAGGCCGTGCGGCGGCGCCAGGCCACCGCGCCAGCCGCCAGCAGCAGGGTCAGCGCGGCCGCCAGCATGCCGTAGGGCAGCGTGGGCGTCGCCGTGTTGACGCTGCTCAACTGCACAGCCGTGGGCGTCGGCGGTTCGCAGACGATGGGCGTGTAGTTGACTGCGAAGTCATCCACATAGATACCATCGGCCACCACGCCAGAATCTGAGGTCACGCGCACGCGCAGGGCCGCGTTGGCCTGATTGTCCAGCACGGGTGCATTGACCGAGCTTTGCATCCAGCTCTGGGAGACGCCATTGAAGCGAGCCAGGTAGGACGGATTCCAGGTCGTGCCGCCGTCGGTTGAGTACTCCAGATAAGCATAGTCATAACCGGCTTCGAGCGCGTACGTGTACCAGCCAGAGACCGAGATGTTCGTCTTGCCGGTCAGGTTGAGGTTCGGCGACTTGAGCCAGGCGTTCATGTTGCTGGGGTAAACACCGCCTGGGCTATCGGTCCAGGAGTGTGTTGGGCTGTAAGACAGGTTCGTCACCTGCGCCCAGGTGTTGAGGGTGCCGCCCGTGGTCCAGCCGTTGACGCCGTTCTCGAAATTATCGAAGAAGAGGGCCGTGGGCGGCTGCAGGCTGCCAGCCAGCATGGTGAAGTTGATTGTGTACGGGCCCTGGTCGGACGTGACCGCCAACTGGAAGTTGAGTACGGTGCCGCAGACCAGCGTATCTGCCAGCGAGATGACGTACGCCGTGGTGTTATTTGCATTGCCGCCGGCCGGGATGTTTGGATAGGCCGAGGTGTTCTGCGAGATCGTCACGCCGGCCGTCGAAGTCGAAAGCACGGCGTTGATGCCGGTGCTGGTGGCGGCGCCGTTGTTCGTCAGGTTGACGCGCAGCTGCAGGTTCACTTCACCCGGCTCCGGCACGCTGTTGCCGTTGCCGCCGCTGACGGTGGAGGCATTGTAGGCCAGGTTTGGCACCGGCACGAGGCCGATGTCAGTCACCGTGGTGCCGCCTGCGCCGACCGTACGACCGGTGACGGTCACGGGCGTGGGGTAGCCAGGCAGCAGCGGGCCAGCCGTGATGTCGTAGGTGCCAGGGAGCACATTGGCGCTGTAGTTGCCCGCGCCGTCAGTGACCACGGTCATCGTCTCGGCGCCGACCAGGTTGACCGGTGCGCCGGGGATGCCGGCATTGGTCACGGTGTTATAGACGCGACCGCTGAGTGTGCCCAGGGTCTGTCCACAAGAGGGGAACTTGAACGAGCCGATGCGCGTGTTCCAGTTATTGCCGCTGGCGGCCAGGTACTCGCCTGCGAACCAGAAGGTGCAATCATCGGCCGGGTCCATGGTCAGCGAGAAGTAATCGCCCCAGCGGCTGATGCCGGTTTGTGAACCGGTGCCATTGATGAGGACAGCTTCGTTCTGCGGCAGTTGCCCCAGGGACTCGCCGACGCGGCGGCCAGCGTAACGCAGCGCGGGGAACATCGTGCTGCTGGAAACGCTGTAGCCCACAGCGGCGTTGCCATCCTTGTCCACCGCGATGCTGGGCATCCAGCGATGGCGGCCATCATTCAAGGCGTAGGTGCCGGTCTGATAAACGTTGGTTACGCCGCCGGGTGCGCGCACTTCATACCAGCGCACGGCGGCTTTGCCCGCCACGTCCACCGTGTGTGAAGCCCACAGCGATTCGTAAGAGCCCATGTTGCGGTACTGCAACAGGTTCATCAGGCGGAAGCTGAGGGTATCGAGCAGGCGCGCGGTTCCTTGCTGCGGCACCTGATAGGTAACCGGTTCGAAGGCGGCCACCGGCAGCAGAGTCGGCCCGGTGAAGGTGGAGTTGGCCGGTGTGGTCCAGTCTACATGGAACTTCCACATCTTGAGCAGGTCAGGCGCCGTGGCGGAAAGCAGGTAGTTAGGCGCGCCTGCTGGCGGAGCGGTGGCGCCATGATAATTGGACGGCAGCAGCGCATCACAAGTGGAGTCGGTGCAGGTGTCGAAGTGTACTTCCTGCAGAGCGCCGCCGGTGATCATCTGGCTGCGGTTCAAGGCCCATACACGTACGCCAAAGCCGGTGCCAATCTGGTCGAACATATTGGCCGTCATGTACCAGCCGTCGGACCAGACGCTCATCTTGGGATAGTCATTGAGGTAAGACGTGAAGATGCCGGTATCCGCGCGCAGCGAGTAGAAGTACCAGCCGCCTGCGACTGGATCGCTGGTTTGAGATACAGCAATACACTGGTAGTAGGGGCCGGTGGCGCCAGACCAGGCAAAGTCAGTCACGACCCAGCGACCGACCGTCTGATCATAAAGAGCCTGCGGGTCGCCCTGGTTGTTGGCATCGCACGGCACACCAACCGACGCCGGGAAGAAATTGTTGAAAGTCACTGCGCTGATCAATGCGCCGGTGGTCTTGTTGTAGATGCCCACCGAGGTGTTGACAGTCTCGACGTAGTGATTGGGGCCGATCGCGCCGTTCACATCGGGCGGCCAGCCTGCACCGTTCGCGCTATAGCTCATCGCACCGAAGTTCATGATCGGGTTTGGCATTTGCCCGGCGCCAGGCGTAGTCTGCGCGTTGGGATCGAGAACCGAAGCCCAACCGGCAGCCGCTCGCTCAGATGGCGTCAAGCGCAGGGGAAACAGTTGGTTTGGCGCGGTCTTGCCGGCGTTGCCCTGGGGCAGGTCGCGCATATCGCCATTCCAAACAGCAGGATAGACGGCCTCGCTGGTGAACGGGCCATAGATGGGGGAAGAGGCAGCCGGGCGCAACGGTGCGCTCGCCTGCACGCCAGACACGACTATCCCTAGGAGCAATCCCAGGATAGCCAGCACATTGAGAAGACGTCTGTTTGGCATGTGAACTCCTTCCAAGCCTGAAAAGAAATAGAGAGGTGTGGGGGAGACTGGACGGCAATCGTGGGTCGCAGTATAGGACAATTACGCCGATGCGTCAACTTCAAAGCTGCCTTCGCAAGGGGATGTCGCCCCATCAGGCCGTTTCGATGGCCTCGACCGCTTGCAGCCCTAATTCGGCGACAGCCATCTCGCGCATGACATTCTTGCGAATCTTGCCCGTGGCCGTTGACGGGAAATCGCTCACGAAACGGATGTAGCGTGGAATCTTGTAGTTGGCAATCTGGCCGCGGCAGAAGCTGCGAATCTCCTCGACCGTGGCCGATTCACCGGCGCGCAGTCGAATCCACGCCATGACTTCCTCTCCATATTTCAGGTCCGGCACGCCGATGACCTGCACCTGACCAATTTTGGGATGGGTGTCGAGAAAGTCTTCAATCTCACGCGGGTAGATGTTTTCGCCGCCGCGAATGATCATGTCGCGCATGCGGCCTGTGATGTGATAGTACCCGTCACGATCTATCATCGCCAGGTCGCCGGTGTGCAGCCAGCCGTCGGCATCAACCGCATCGGCGGTTGCGTCCGGCATGGCAAAGTAGCCCGGCATCACCATCGGGCTGCGCGTCCACAACTCACCATAGCCGCCGACCGCCACATCCCGGCGGCTTACCGGGTCAACCAGGCGAACTTCGACCCCGGGCAGCGGTTTACCCACGGTGGTGATGCGTCGCACGGGAGGATCGGTCACGCGCGTCTGCGTTACAATCGGGCTGGCCTCGGTCAAGCCGTACGCGATGGTCAGCTCACGCACACCCATCTCTGCCACTACCCGCCGAGTCAGAGCGATGGGGCAAGGACTGCCGGCCATGATGCCGGTGCGCAGGGATGTCAGATCAAACGATGCCAGGCGCGCGTCGCTCAACTCGGCGATGAACATGGCTGGCACCCCAAAGATGACGGTGCACCGCTCTTGCTCGATGGCGCGCAAGGTGTTGAACGCGTCGAAGTAATCCCCAGGCAGAATCAGCGCCGCGCCACGGATCAGACATCCCAGCGTGCCCATGACACAGCCAAAACAGTGAAAAAAAGGGACAGGTAGGCAGAGGCGATCGTCGGGGCCGAGCGCCAAACAATCGGTTACCAGGGAGGCATTACTCACGAGGTTTCGATGGGTCAGCATCGCGCCCTTGGGAACGCCGGTTGTGCCGCTGGTGAATTGGATATTGATGATATCGTCGGGATGACAGGCGGCGCAGCGCGCTGCGAACGCCTCTGCGCTCACCTCGGCGCCCGCGCGTGTGACATCGTCCCACGACCAGAACCCCGATTGCGGCTCTTGCCCCAACGTGACGATATGGCGCAAGTGGGGTAGCCCGTCCCAATCCACCTGACCAGGATGCTGCCTGCGCAGATTAGCCATGAGCTCGCGAAGGACGTTGAGATACTTGGGGCTGCCCTTCACGATGAGAACGTTGACGTGCGCGTGGCGGAGAATGTAGTCCAGCTCCTGCAGCCGGTATTGGGGATTGATGGTGACGAGGATCGCGCCGATTTGGGCGGCGGCCAGCTGCACAATCGCCCAGGTCGCGTCGTTGGGCGCCCACAGGCCGACATGGTCGCCCTTGTTGACGCCGAGGGCCATCAACCCGCGTGCCGCCTCGTCGCATGCCGCGGCCAATTGGGCGTAGGTCAGGCGCACCCCCTGATCCAGGTGCACGAGGGCCTCACGCTCGGCATAGCGTGCAGCCTGCGCAGCCAACAGGTCTCCGATGGTGGTATGGAAGAGATCGAGATCAGCCATGACTCACTCATTTTGCTCAGGTCCGATAGTCATCCAAAGTAGGGGCATGATCTGCACTGGTCAGACACATGTGTAAAGATCGTTAGTCAACGCAAAGTCGCAAGACGCGAAGGGCGCAAAGCAAGATCAGAAAAAGCCTACCACTGCTCACGGAAAATGCGTTCTGCCAGTCTATACGCTTACCCGTGAACTGTCAACTCCCCGACAGAATCGCCGCCGCGCGGTCAGGCCCGCCCAGCGCGGCAAACTCCGCCTGTAAGGCGGCGGCCCGCTGCCGCCAACCTGGGTTTGTCAACAGGTCTGTCAGCGCCGCTTTCAGCGGCGCCAGGCTGGCCTGCGCGGGCGGCAGGTGAAGGCCGACGCCCGCGGCCGCGGCGCGCCATGCTTGCAGCGCCTGGTCGCCGGCATGGGGGATGATGAGCTGCGGCAAGCCGTGACAAATGGCCGCATGCGTAGTGCCCATGCCGCCGTGATGCACCACCAGCGCCACGCTCGGCAGCAGCCAGGCATAATCAATCCACTCGAGCAATGTCGCGTGGGGCAACTGGCGTTGGCGCAGACGCTCCAGCAGACCCGGCGCCAGGGCACTGCGTCCGCTGGCGACCACGCTGTGCCCCCCCAGTTCCGCCACGGCGTGGGTGACATTGACAAAGAAGGCGATATCATCGGTGAAGAGGCTGCCCAACGTGACCAGGATCAGCGGGCGGTCCGTGGGCAACGTCACTTCCGTCGCGTTCGTCGTCGTGACTTCCGTCGCTCCGCTGCGTGCGCGCATCTCCAGTTTCCCGCCCACACAAACGGTCTGCGCCAGCAAGGGGGAGCCAGCGCCGTACCAGCGCGGGCTGAAATAGACGACATGCCGATCAGGCGACCGCGGCCAAAAGCTGTGTACATCGGGCCAGTAACGCCCGCTTACGCCGGCGGTCGCCCAGATGGCGGCCAGGCGGCGTCGGGCTTCCTGCAGAACAGCCCGGGCTGGCGTCCCCGACCGGGGCGGCGGCGTGACCTGCGCAGGCCAGCCGCAGATGACCAGCGGCACACCTCTCTGTT
>JBGAVB010000380.1:0-2991 GCA_044228345.1 Anaerolineae bacterium
GGCGCGCTGGATACCAAAGGCCTGGGCATCCTGCACTTGCTGGGCATGCTCTTGTTACAAGCCAGCGGCCGGCCTCGCCATCGCCATGTGCTCTACCTGGCTGTGGCCGATGAGGAGGTCAACAGCATGCATGGCATGGTCTGGGCGCTTGATCATTGGCGTGACGAATTGGCGGGCGCCACGGCCTGGGGTGAGGGCGGCATCGGGGTGCGCGGGGTGCTCGGCCCGGCGCCCTTCTTCGGCATCGCCACGGCCGAGAAGCTCAGCCTGACCCTGCGCCTGACCGCGCACGGCCAGTCGGGGCACGGCTCCAGCCCACACCGGCAGAACGCCAACGAGATTCTGGCCCAGGCCATCGTGCGCCTGGCCGCCTGGCAGCAGCCGCTCGAGATCACCCCGATTGCCGCGGAGATGATGGAGCTGGCGGGGCGCGTGTTCGGCGGCTGGCGGGGCTGGCTGCTGCGCCTTCCTCAGCAGCGCCTGGCCGCGCCGCTCTACCGTTCGCTGCTCGCCGGGCAGCCGATGCTGGCGGCGATGCTGCACGACACGGTCAGCGTGACGGTCGTGCGCGGCGGTGAGAAGGATAATGTCATTCCCGGCGTCGCTGATGCCACGCTGGATGTGCGCCTGCTGCCAGGGCATGAGCCGGATGCGTTTATTGAGCGTCTCAAAGAGGTCATCCAAGACCCACGTGTAGAGGTTGCCGTGCTGTATGCGCCCACACCCGCGCCCGTGTCGCCCACCACCAATCCGCTGTACACCACGCTCAGCCGGGTCATTCAGCGCCAGGCGCCAGGCGCGCTGGTCGGCCCCATGCAGTTGACCGGCTGCACGGACGGGCGTTGGCTGCGGCGCCAGGGCTTACCGACCTACGGCCTGGCGCCCATCATCGTGGATGAACAGGAATTGGCCGGTATTCACGGCCCGGATGAGCGCCTCAGCCGCGCGAATTTGCGGCTGGGCACGCGCATTGTTTTTGAGACGCTGGCGGCGCTGTGCGGCGACGATGCGGTGGCGTGACTGAAACGAGACGCGGCGCCTGTGTGCGCCATTCAGTCTTCGGGCAAAACCTGTCACAGCCCTAGTTCAGCCCGACATAGGTCTTCGGCGTTCGCTTACCAACACGCACGATTTCTATCACGATCAGGTCATCGGCAATAGTGTAAATAATCCGGTAGTCGTCCAGCTTGAGGCGCCAGAAGCCTGCCAACTCATCTTCGAGTTCGGTGGCATTCTCAGGTCGAGGCTCAAACGCCAAGCCAGCAATCGCTCGTTTCACCCGCTGACGGACATTGCCGGGCAGCCGTCCAATCTCCGCCTGCACGCTTTTCGGGATCCTAAGCCGGTACGGCATCGCCGAGCCATTCCTCTATCGTTGCGGGCGACAGTTCCATCATTTCATCTTGGCCGCTTGCCAGTTCCCACTTTTTCTTGTAAACAGCCACGGCATCTTCCAGGAATTCGAGACGTTCGGCCATGGCGTTCCACAACGCCGGCGAGAGAACGACCAGTGCAGGCTTACTGCCGCGCTCGACGAGCACGACCGGCCCTTGTTGGGCTTTCATGATAATTTCCATTTGGCGTACGCGCATGTCGCTGATCGGGGCAATCTCAGGCAATGGGTTCATCATTTAACTCCAGGTTGACAGAGAATTAGCTGATCTTGCTAATTTTAAGCTAACTGCCCAACCCTGTCAACTTTTTGGCAGCAGTTCCAAATTTGGCCTGGTTTTTGACCACAAAGATCACAAAGGGCGCAAAGAAGCTGCCAATTTGCGCCTGATCTGCCTTTTCTTTGTGTTCACCCACCCCCGCATGTGTTCTTTGTGGTTGGATGTGTGCTCCATTTGGATTTCCTACTTGCAAGGAGGGTTGATTGCATCAAGCGGCCATTTGTGGCATAATACCTGTGTCCGCACGATGTTGCCGTGGGACAAGCGTGGACGCCAGACCACTGGCGCCGCGCGCACGTGTTCCGATGCGCGGCGAGCGACGGAACGATATGAAAATAAAGGAGATAACAATGATGTTAAGTCAAACGATGCAGGACGCCATCAATCAGCAGATCAACAAAGAGATGTACTCGTCGTACGTTTATCTGTCCATGGCGGCTTACTTCGAGGCGCAAAATCTGCCGGGCGCGGCCCAGTGGATGCGCAAGCAGAGCGCGGAAGAGACCGAGCACGGCATGAAGTTTTTTGAATTTCTGATCGAGCGCGGTGTGCGTGTGGCGCTGCAGGCCATTGATCAGCCGCCTACCGATTTCGGCTCGCCCCTGTTGGCCTTCCAGGAAGTCTTAGCGCACGAGCAGAAGGTGACCAAGTCCATCCATGACCTGTATGCCCTGGCGGTGAAGGAAGCGGACTATCCGACGCAGGTTCTGCTGCACTGGTTCATCAACGAACAGGTGGAAGAAGAGAAGAACGCCAGCAGCGTGGTGGAGCAGTTGAAGCTGGTGGGCGATTCGCCGGCTGCGCTCTTCATGATTGATCGCCAGTTGGCCGCGCGCGAGTAGCCCCTTGCGCGTGAAGCTCCGGACCTGAAGAGCAAGAGAATCTCACACAAAGCCGCCAAGATTTCACTTCTTGGCGGCTTTGTGTGAGATTACGGAGCAGACCAACGCTCCCGCCAGACCACCGGCCTCACGCCAGCGTTTTGTAATGAATCTCCGACACCTCGCGCAGCCGTGCAGCCGCCTGTTCCGCGGTGATGTCACGCTGCGCCTCGCCCAACATCTCATAGCCCACCATGAACTTCTTGACCGTGGCTGAGCGCAGCAGCGGCGGGTAGAAGTGCGCGTGCAGCTGCCAGGGCGTGGCGTCGCGGCCGTCGAAGGGCGCGCCGTGCCAGCCCATCGAGTACGGGAACGAGCAGCCGAACAGGTTGTCGTAGCGCGTCAGCAGCCGCTTGAGGATGGCCGCTAGCGACGCCTGCTCGCCAACGCTCAGGTCGGTCAGGCGCAGCACGTGGCGGCGCGGCAGCAGCAGCGTC
>JBGAVB010000381.1:0-2958 GCA_044228345.1 Anaerolineae bacterium
GTCCATCACGCGTGATGCGCGAGCAAAGCTCCGAGACCGTCTGTCCTGCCCACAGCTTCATAAAATCAGGATGGCGCCACAAGGTGTTCGCTGGCTCGCCTGGCCCCTGACCATCCTGGGCAGCCGGATCGAGAACGTTGGGCGATTCATCGGCAGAGACGAGAGCCTCTGCGGGCAGAGGCTGCCCTGAAGTTGGCGTCATGTTGACTCCTGTAAAATTCGTCATGGTTGTTATATCAACAAATTCTAAAATAGTTGTACAAATAGTTGAAATCGTGTAAAATTGACATACGGCAACGGCGCAGTTGTCGTCCCCCCTGCATGGACCTTCCAGGGAGGACAGGATAAATGATGCACCTCGTGGTAAGCGTTTGGCTCAGCTTTTTCTTCGTTACCTCTGCGGCGGACTCGCCGCTTCCCGCTGCCACCCCACCCGCTGTTCAGCAGCCGCAAGGCGCTGGCTACTACGGCGATGAAGAAGGCTATTGGCGCACGCCTGACACCCCTATTCCACCCGCCATCCGGGGGCGTCTATTCTACGATGAAGACGCCAACGCCAGCACGGGCAGCCCTAGCTGCGATCGCGGCCAACGCGAGGTGGCGGTCAACCTCTACCGTGACGTAGATCACAGCGGTACATATTCCAGCACCATTGACACGCTGGTGGGCAGCATCACCACCGACATCATCGGCGACTACGTCTTCGAGTCGCTGGCGGCGCCAGATGACTACCTGGTCATCTTCGACCCAGCCGATCCACATTTGCCCGCCAACAGCCTCGCCACGACGCCTAACCCGCTGGCGGTCAGCCTGGCGATCAGCCAGACGCGCACCGCCAACCTGGGCATCCGCATCCATAACCCGCTGCCGCCGTTGAGCGTGGTCATGAGCGAGATTGCCTGGATGGGCACTACAGCTTCGGCGGCATTAGAGCAAGCATTTCCTGATATGGATCCAGAGACAGCCAACGATGAATGGATCGAGCTGCTGAACACCACGGCGCAGACGATTGATCTGCGCGGCTGGACCTTGCGCGCACAGGATGGCACCCCCAACATACCCCTCAAGGGTTTCATCCCGCCCTTCGGACATTATCTCCTCGAGCGCACGGCTGACACCAGCGCGCCCGCCGCCACCGCCGATCAGATCTACACCGGCGCACTGGGCAACACGGGCGAAGACCTGCGCCTGAGCGACGGAGTCACCCTCATTGACCGGGTGGACGCGTGGTATGCAGGCAATAACACCACCAAACAAACGATGGTGCGCGTCAATCCAAACCTGCCGGGCACCAATCCGGCGGCGTGGCAAAACGGGCCGGTAGACGGCAATGCGCAGAACAGCCTGGCCGACAACGACGCCGACACCTACCTCTACTCCCCCAACCTGGTTCAAGCCAGTCAGTCCAACGATTGCAACGATCAAAACGCGGCCATTCACCCTGGCGCCAGCGAGCTGCTCGACTTCATAGACAACGACTGCAACCGTGCGATTGACGACGGCCTGCAGCTCGAAGCCTTGAACGTGACCGCGTACGCCAACCAGATCATCACCGCCACCGTGCCGATCAGCTGCGCGCTGCCGATGGACAACGCGCTGGTGACGCTGCTCGACAGCGCGCAGACGTCGGTGGATGTGTCTATCTACGGCTTCGACCGCGTTGAATTACGTGACGCCCTCATCCGCGCGCATCAGCGCGGGGTGCAGGTGCGGGTGATGGGCGACGATGAGGCCTACCTCGACTCCAACTATCAGCCCCACTACCAGGCCCTGGAGAGCGCCGGCATCCCCGTGCTGTATGACATGCGCGGCGCGAACTCGATTGAACACAACAAGTTCGCCGTGATTGACAGCAGCATGGTCTGGACCGGCAGCATGAACTGGACCAACAACGACACGACCTACAACGCCAACAACTCGCTGGTGATTCGCTCGCCGCACATCGCGCAGGCCTACACGACCGAGTTCGAGGAGATGTTCCATCCGCTGACGGGTCATAACGGGGAGTGCAAACAGGACAATACCACGCACGCGTTCAACCTGGGCGGGACCGCGGTGCGCTCCTACTTCTCACCGAGCGATCAGGTCGAGGATGCAATTCTGGCTGAACTGCAGGCTGCGACCGAATCCATCCACTTTGCGATGTTCTTCATCACGAGCAATCCGATAGGCGATGTCTTGGTCAGCAAGGCGGTGACCGAAGGATTGTCCGTCAGCGGCGTGCTCGATGCGGTGGGCGCAGCCAGTCCCTATTCCTTGAGAAGCCGGCTGTGTTCCGCCAGCATTCCGATCAAGATCGAGAACTTCGGCGGTAAGGTGCATCACAAGTTCGCCGTGATTGACGTCAACGGGCCAGATCCACGGGTCATCACCGGTTCGTACAACTGGACAGCCAGCGGCGCTGAATCCAACGACGAGAACACGCTGATCATTCACGACGCCGCCCTGGCCCAGGTGTACTACCAGGCTTATCGTGAGATGTATGACGCCCTGTCGTCGGGCACGATCTGCGGCAGCTGCTCAGCCGAAAGCGGGCCTAGCGCGTGCTACGACGGACTCGATAACGACTTCGATGGGCGCACCGATCAGGATGATAGCGACTGCCTTTCCAACCGCTGCAATGTCCTGCAGCCCCTGAGCGGCGCCGTGTTTAGTGATGAAAACAGCGACGCCCTGTTTGCGCCGCCTGATTTTGGGCTGGCCAACATTGACGTCCTGATCTCGCGCCGGATTGACCGCGCCTGTGAGGGTCAAACCTGGACGCCGGTGCGCACGGTTTCCAGCGCGCTCAGCGGCTACACATGGCCGTTGCAGCCTGGCGTTTACCAGGCGCGCGCCGATTTATCTGATCCGCAGACGCCGCCGCGGGGCGCCGTCGCCACCACAGCCTGGAACGCCCCAATCACGGTGGCTGCCGGCATCCCCACGCAGCGCGACATTGGCCTCATGGCCTGTCCC
>JBGAVB010000382.1:0-2945 GCA_044228345.1 Anaerolineae bacterium
CGTCCCGCAGGGCGCAGGCCGATCCGTAGGACGCGTCCACAACGCCACAGGCCAATCGCGTGAGGGTCCGACATGAAGCCAACTTCTTCCTCCCTGTTCACCCTGGCCCTGGGTCTGCAAGCCCCCTGGGCGGTCAGCGCAGTCGCCTTTGATGCTGATGCCGGGCGACTCGACCTGCAGGTGTCTTTTCAACCCGGCGCCCGCTTCACATGTCCCCAGTGCGGTGCCGAGCAGCAACCGGTCCATGACACCCTGGAGCGGGAATGGCGTCACCTTAACTTCTTTCAGTATCAGGCCTATCTCCAGGCTAAGGTGCCGCGCGTGCGCTGCGTGGCGTGCGGCAAGACCACCCAGGTGCCGGTGCCGTGGGCGCGGGAGGGCGGCGGCTTCAGCCTGCTCATGGAGGCCTTGATGGTCACCCTGATCAAAGCCATGCCGATGCGCCAGGTGGCGCAGTTGCTGGCGGTTAGTGATCCACGCATCTGGCGTATCCTCGATCACTATGTGGATAACGCCCGTGCCCAGGAAGACTTTTCCGGGGTGACGACGATCGGTCTGAACGAGACCGCCGCGCGGCGCGGCCATCACGACATCAGCTTGTTCCACGATCTCGACGCCGGCCGTCTGTTGTTTGCCTGCGCGGGGCGCACCGCGGGACGTGGTCGCCCCATTCGCCGATGACCTGGAGGCCCATGACGGCTGCGCAGAGAACCTCACCGCGGCCTGCATCGACATGTCCACCCGCTACCGCGCGGGCCTGGCGGAACACCTGCCCTGGGTCGACGTCACCTTCGACGAGTTCCACGTCATCCAGTTGGTGAACCGGGCGGTCGACGAGGTCCGGCGCCAGGACACGTATTCACGCCCGCCGGTCAAATCCCGACCCGCGGAGTTTCCGTTGAGCGTAAAGGCTCATCAGCGGCGTTACCGAAATGCCGTGCAATACGATGGAGACGGCCACGACCGTCAGCGTGATGGCAATGATCTCTGCCGCAAGGCCGCGCGGCAGACCGTGGTTGATCGCGTACATCAGGTAGTAGATGGAACCGACGCCACGGATGCCGAACCAGGAAATCAACAGGCGCTGATCGCGCGACACCGGCGCCCCCAGCAAGCCCAGCCACACCGACACAGGGCGCACTACCAGGAACAGCAACGGCACAAACCAGACCGCGCCAAATGGAATATCGATGTACGCAAGCATCGCGCCGACCACCAGCACCACCGCGATCTCGGCAATCCGCTCCAGTTGTTCGTTGAAGCCACGCACCTCCTGCATCATGAAAGCGCTGGCATATTCCGAGTCGGTGGCGAGCGCTTCCTTTGCCTGCGTGCTCTGCAAACCGGTTTCCAGAACGGCCGAACCGGCGCTTTCCAGCGGCTGTTCCTTCACCCGTTGCAGCGCCAGGCCAGCGGCCAAAACGGCCAGGAAACCATAGGTCAGGCAGAGCACGGCCACGCCGTAGGAGAGCGCGATGAGGCCCAGCGCGAGAAATTCGTCGAGGCCGACCGACTCCTGATGGCGGCTGCGCAGATACACCACCAAACGCCCAATCAGCGTGCCCAGCGTGCCGCCGATCAGCAAACCGCCGGCGATGGCCCAAACCACGTCGAGCGCCAGCCAGCGCCAGCCGAACGCACCCAGATCGTGCAGACCGAGCAGCCCCAGGCCGAGCATGACGAACGGAAACGCGGCGCCGTCGTTGAAGCCGCCCTCCCCGGTCAGGCTAAAGCGCAAGCGATCACGGTCGCTCGCCTCGACCACTTGGACATCGGAGGCCAGCACCGGGTCGGTCGGCGCCAGAATTGCGCCAAGCAGGATGGCGGCGCCCGGCGAAAAACCCAGGCCTAGCATCGCAATGGCGGCGATCAGTGCCACCGTGAACGTCATCGAAACCAGCGCCAGACGCAGCGGCAACAGCCAGCGCCGATCGGTCAGGGGCAGACCGAGGCGGAGGCCGACGGCGAACAGCGAAATCAGCACCGCCGCTTCCGCCACGCCTTCGAGAAAAGCCGTGTTGCTGAGCGGGTCGGGTGACATCTGCCCCAATCCGGCCGGCCCCAGCGCGTAGCCGACGGCCAGGTAAAGCATGGCTGTACTCAAAGGCAGCCGCCGCAGCGCCGTGCCCGATAACGCCATGGTGATCAACAGCGCGCCGATGATCAGCGCCCAGATAGCAAAGGACATGAGTTCCGCCTGATTCAAAATGCACAACGTCAGCGCGGCATGTCATCAAACATTGCCGCTGACCCTCGGCAAAAGGTACACAGGTTCCGCCTTGGGTTATGTGCGTCAGCAGACTGACCGGATGCGCCGATTGCCCTGACGCTATTGCAGCGGAGCCAACGGGCTGTGAAATGCGAGGGAGTAAAGTGGACCCATGTCCATGACAGTTTTCCCCCGAGTTTAAGCTTGTCCGCCTTCTTCAATTGCAGCGGGTTGGCGCTGCCCCAGGTTCGGCGAGCCCCCCCGACAGGAGGGGGCCTGACCGGGAATTATGATAAGAAATTTGTTGTTGTTGCGCCGCAAGCGTCCTCAGCCCACGCCGGCGTTGGTGCAGCGCAGTGTGGGCAAAGCTGGTCTGCCGTAGTGGAAGGACCTGATCCGTTCGGTCGCTGGTGACTCGTCACGGTGCGTGCGCGGACGCCGCCGGCCGGAGACTAGACTAACCGACAGCAGTCGGCCAAAAGTGGAGCCTGGGGAGGAACCAACCTGTGCCGGCAATGGAAAGTAGCCTCCTCTCACCGACCGGGATCCAATCCAGTCTGGTCCCTTGGGTTCCCTGGCTGGAACGTATCTCCTACGCCACGCTCGCACTGGCGTAACTCTTGGCATACGTCGAGATCAGCTTGGTGACCGCTTTGAAGCGCCGCAGCGGTTGCACAATAGGCAAATGGGCGAACGGGGCCAGACCATTCGATCAAACCCCGCCATTCTCAAGCCA
>JBGAVB010000383.1:0-2944 GCA_044228345.1 Anaerolineae bacterium
CGCCAAGGTCGCCAAGAAAACGCATCGGGTTTGGCGACCTTGGCGTCTTCGCGGTTTCCTATCTATTCACACAGGAAGTCAAATGCAAAAAGAGGCCAAGTTACTCATAGCGCAGGGCATCAATAGGGTTGAGGCGCGCGGCGCGATTGGCGGGATAGAGGCCAAAGAAGATGCCGATGCCAAGCGAAACGGCGAGGGCCAGGATGATGCTTTGCGGCGTAACGAGGGCGCGGGTATTCCCTAACAAGGGTGAGATCAGCTGCGCACCGCCCACGCCAAGCAGCACGCCTACAGCGCCCCCGGTGATGCTGAGCACGACGGCTTCAGCCAGGAACTGGACAAGGATATCGCTGCGCTTGGCGCCGACCGCTTTGCGCAGACCAACCTCGCGCGTGCGCTCGGTCACGCTGACGAGCATGATATTCATGATGCCGATGCCGCCGACGAGCAGGGAGATGGCGGCGATGCTCCCAAGCAGCGTGGTAAAGGTGCCGGTCGTCTGAGCGACCGTGCTTAGGATATCGGCCTGGTTCTGCACGGTGAAATCGTTTTCCGCGCCGGTCTGCAGCCCATGCAGGGTGCGCAGAATCGCCGTGACCTCAGCCTGCGCCAGGTCCATCTCCGCGGCGGAGCGCACTTGCAGGCTGATGGAGCGCACCTGCGTGGTGCCCGCGCCGCCCAACTTGATCTGGGCTGTGCGCAGCGGCATGAACACGCTGTTATCCTGGTTGTTGAAACCGCTCTGCCCCTTGGTCTTCAGGACGCCCACCACTTCGTACAGCTGCCGGTTGATGCGCACGACCTCGCCTACCGGGTTGACCAGCGTGCTGCCAAACAGGTTCTCGACCACGGTCTGGCCCAGGATCACCACCATGGCGAGGTTGGTGTTGTCGTCCGCGCTGATGAAGCGGCCGCGTTCCACGCTCCAATTACGCACCGCGGCGTAATCCGCCGTCACCCCACTGACGCTGGTGTTTGTCGTTTTGCCCTGGTAGACCACGGTGGCGTTGGTGCTGTAATCGGGTGCGATCAAATTGACCGAGGTTGCCAACGCGCGGATAGCCTCTACATCCTTGTCGGTCAGTGGGCGCGTATTTTGCTGCAAGCCGTTGCGTGAAAAGCCGAAGTTCGTCCCTGCGGTGACAGTCAACAGGTTGGAGCCAAGCGATTGAAACTGACTGACGATCTGCGCCTGCGCGCCTTGCCCTACGGCTACCAGGGCAATCACCGCGGCCACGCCAATCACGACGCCCAACATCGTCAGGATGGAGCGCATTTTGTGCACGGTCAGCGCCGTCACCGCGACGCGCAGGACCATCATCAATTTTCGCATGGCGATCTTCTCCTATTACCGGCCAATGACCTGAATCCGAGGCCCGCCTTCAGGGCCGCCCAGGACGCCGCCTGCGCCGCGGAAGTTGAACGGGTTGGTGGATTGTGTGGCTGCGATCTGCATCACCACCTTGTCGCCGGGGTTGAGGCCGCGCACAATCTCGGTGTTCACCCCGTCGCTCAGCCCAATCTCCACCGGCACCGCCACCGGCGCGCCGCTCGGTTCGCTCGCATTGGGCACCAGCACCTGCACCAGACCCCCGCTGCGCTGCAGCGCCATCGTCGGCACCAACAACACCTGCGTCGCCTGACCAAGTTCGATCTTCACGTTCGCCGTCATCCCCACCAACAGCGGCAGCCGCTCCGCCCCTTCCAGCGAAACCGGCACATCATAGACCATCACCCCACCCTGCAAGCTCCCTTGCAGCGGCACCGACAGCACCTTCCCACGAAACGTCTGCCCCGGAAAGGCGTCGAAGCTGATCTCCGCTTCCTGACCCTCTTTCACCTGCCGGATCGTCGTCTCATCCACCGACGCCACGATCTGCAGCGTCTTCAGGTTCGCAATCGTCAGGATGCGTGTGTTGCTCGAAACCAGATCCCCCGCCTGCACATTCGTTTGCAGAATCGTGCCATCGAACGGCGCCGTCAGGTTCGCTCCCGCCAACGCCGCCTGCGCATCGGCCACCGCCAGGCGCTTCTTGTCCACGTCCGCCTGCGCCGCCGCCAACTTCACCGCATCCGGCCCTTTGTCCAGGTCGGCGAGATTGCTGCGCGCCTCGGTCTGTGCGACCTGCGCCTGCTGCACGGCCAACTGCGCCTTTGCCACCGCCAGCTTGTCGCCCCCGGCCTGCGCATCCGCCAGCGCCTTCTGCGCATCTGCCAGCGCGGTTTCAGCCTTACGGACCTACATTTGCGCCTTCAACAGGTCAGCCTGCTGCTGAAGTTCGGCCGCGACGCGCGCATCATGGGCGTTCATCATCGCATTGAAGGCAACAAGCAAGCGGTCCTGGTGGAAGGCGTCATTATACGATTCAGCCGCCAGGCGCGCGTGCTCCGCGGCGGTTTTAGCCTCCGTGTCGCGCAGCTTGGTGAGGCGATCGGCGGCGGTTCGATCGGTTTGCACCGACGCCAGGGAGTTCGAGGCTTCGGTCAAGCCGCGTTGGGCGTCATCCAGCTTGAGCTTCAGGGCAGGAATGTCTGGGTGCTGCAAATCGTAGAGCGCATCCTGCGCCGCCTGCATCTGGACATTGGCCTGCGCCAACGCCAGGTCGGCCTTGGCGCGTGCGAGATCGGTGACCGATGCCTTGAGGTCAGCCAGGCGACTCTCGGCCGCCTGCAAATCGCTCTGGGACTGGTCAAGCGCCTGCCGGTAAGGCGCCGGGTCAATGGTCGCCAGCACCTGCGAGGCGGTCACCGTGTTGCCCGCAGCCACATCCAGCGTCGCCAACTTGGTCGTGCCGTTGAGCCGCGTGAAGGTCAGATTGGCCTGCTGCACCGCCTCCACCTGCCCAACCACGCTCAGGCTGGCGCTGAGGTTGCCGCGCTGCACTTCGACGACTTGCGTGTAACCGCTGGTCGCCGCGCTGCTCGTTGTGGCGGCTGTGCGGCC
>JBGAVB010000384.1:0-2935 GCA_044228345.1 Anaerolineae bacterium
GAAAAGATACCAGGCAGAGGCGTAGGGGCCTTCCTGGCCGTGCTGCGCCCAGACCAGGCGCCATGCCGGCGTCAAGAGCGACTCGATCTGCGCCTGATCAAGGCCAAACGGAGCCGCTTGCCCGTCCAGGCGTTGGGCGCCGCGAGCGTACAGCAAGAAATGGGCGCCTGGCGTTGTGTACCGACTCAACTGCGCCGCGTAAGAGTGCTGCTCAGTCGTAGTCAGGCCGTGTAGACAGCCGATGTCGAGAGCCAGATCAAACGGCGCATCGGCCCAACGCCAATCCGTCACTTCGCCGACCACGAAGCGTATGTGCTGACTGAGCGCAGCGGCCTCGCGTTCCACGCGGCGCCGCGCCCGCCGGATAGCCGCCGCTGCGCCATCCACCCCGGTCACTTCCCAACCATGCCGCACCAGGTAAATCGCGTTCAGACCCGTGCCGCAGCCCAGGTCAACGGCGCGGCCAGGCATCAAGTCACCTGACTGGACCAGGCGTATCACCTCTGGCGGCGTCACGCCCGTGTCCCAGGGCGTATTGCCAGTCAGATAGGCGAGTCCAAACAGAATTCTACGTTTCCACCCCATGCGCGTGCCTCATTGTTGCGAGATGAATGGATCAATCCAAGGCGACGCACCCACAAACCGGGCGACTGCGAGCCGCTCCTACATTCCCCGGCCCATCGGCGTGGGCCAACAGCGCGAAACCAAAATGCGCTCGTGGGCGGCAGTCAAAGCTGGCCGCCCTATGGACGTTTTTGCATCTGTACGACTTCCCAGATGCCCTCGCTCAGCGTAATCACAGAGAGGCAGGAATTGCAGTTTGCGACATCCTCCGCGGCCTTGCGCGCCAGGTGGCCGCACGTCGGGCAGACCACCGCCTTGCGCTGCGCCTCCTGGCGCACCAGCATGCGCAGGACATCATCCGTGGAGCCAAGCTGCATTTCATCCTTCAACATGTCCACTACTTCCTGCTCTTGTGGGTTCAACTGCATCGTGACATGAAATTCGTTTGCCATTGTATTTCTCTGGCCTCCTCTCCCTTGACTATAGCCGAAAAGCAGGCCATTGTCAATCAGCCAATCAACCTAACTTATCAACTTACCAGGATTCAATAGCCCCTCTGAATCGAAGCGCTGGCACAGGTCAGCCAGCACAGCCATGCCCAGCGCGCCTTTTTCCTGCGCCAGGTACGGTTTATGATCGAGGCCCACACCGTGCTGATGGCTGATGGTGCCGCCGTACTGCATGATCACCTGGCTGGCAGCCTGCTTGAGCGTCTGCCAGCGGCGCAGCGTTTCGTCTGGGTCAGGCGCAATGCGGAACAGGTAGGTCGTGTAGACGCTGGCGCCGCTGGGATATACATGGGAGAGGTGCGTGAAGACATGCGTCCGCTCGCCAATGTCTTGCAAGCCGCCGTGCAGGACCTTGTCCAGGGCGGCGATCAGCGCGGGCGCCGCAACCCAATCGGCCACGGTCTCCACGGTGTCTACGGCGTAGCCCATTTCCCACAGCGTGTTGCGCAGATACGGCGCGCGAAAACGGTTCTTGTGCCACTGCTGGCCAAACGTGCGTCCTACATGAATGCCGCCGTACTGCCGTGCGAGGTCCATGGCTGCATGTCGCGATAACTTGACCTGTGCGTCGGAGCCGTTGAAGCCTAGAATGAGCATGCACTTGTCCGCGGCGATGCCGCCCACGGCCAAGAAACGTTCCAGGCCCGCAATCAGGCGCGGATGTCCGGCCAGGGCCAGGTTGGTTTGCGTCTCCACGGCCGTGCTGAGGCGCAGCATCGAGAGGGGCAGCCGGGCCTGGACGATGGCGCGCGCGGCCGCCTGCCCGGCCTCGAAATCAGGGAAGAAGACGGCCCGAAAGTCCTCGCGCGTCGCGATGGGCGTGATGCGCACGGTAGCTGCGGTGAGAATGCCCAGGCGGCCTTCGGAGCCGAGGATGATCTCGCGCAGGTCTGGCCCCGCGGCCGAGGCGGCAAACGCGGGCATATCCAGCGCGCCAGCCGGCGATTCGAGATGGCCGCCAGCAAAGAGACGCTCGATGCGTCCAAAGCCCAGGGACTGCTGGCCGCTGGAACGGGTCGCAATCCAGCCACCCAGGGTGGAATACTCGAACGACTGCGGAAAATGCCCCAGGGTAAAACCGTGCGCCTGCAGCTGCGCCTCCAGGTCTGGCCCGGTAACTCCCGCGCCAAAGGTCGCCAGATGATTGATGCTGTCGAGACCCAGCAGTCCATTCAAGCGGCGCATATCCACCGTCAGCACGGGCGCGTCGCCCGCCTGCGGGTTGATGTGACCAACCACGCTGGTGCCGCCGCCGTAGGGAATCAGCCGCGCGCCGGCGGCGCGTGCATAGGCGATGAGCGCGCGCACATCGCCATCGCTCGTGGGATAGGCGACGCCGTCCGGCAGTGCGTCCAGGCGACCGCTGCGCAGAGCGATCCAATCGGGTAGGCTGTGACCGCGCGCATGGCGCACGCGATCAGCCGGGTCATTGAAAACCAGGGGATGGGGAGGCAGGCGCGAGGCCTTCGACAAGCTCAGGCCCCGTGCGGTGAGCCTGTCGAACCGCAGTCGAGCCGCGGCGGCTACCACCGCCTCCCAGCTTGCGTCGCGCGGGGGAAGCCCTGGCCCCATCAGCGCCTCTAAGAAGCGCGCGGCTGTTTTGGAGAGCGGGTAGGTGACAGAGTCGTCGCCCCAGCCATTCCAACGTCGCATGATGACACCTCCATCGGTCTACGCGGGTAGATTTCGCTTTCTTTGGAATGCACCCCTGCGGGTCTGCTCAACCCCAGCGCGCCAAAAGCAGCGCAGCCATTACCCGCAGAGCGGCGCTGAGCAGCAGGGCTGTGCGCAGCCCCAGCCAATCGCCGAGCAAAGGGCCGACTAACGAGCCGACGAGGATGGCCAGGTTGAGCACCAGGTTG
>JBGAVB010000385.1:0-2925 GCA_044228345.1 Anaerolineae bacterium
CGCGTCCGATGGGCGCCAGCGCATCCTCGACATCGAGCCCCAGGCGCTACACCAACGTGTGCCGCTCTTCATCGGCAATCGCAGCCTGGTGGCCAAGGCCGAAGAATTCATTCGCACCTACGACCACGCGTAGGCTGATCTGGCAGAAACCCGGCTTCACGGAAAGGCCGGGTTTTTTGCTCATCATCTGAGGAGACTCTGTGCACCCACATTTCAAAACAATCATCGAGCCGTTTCGGATCAAGACCGTCGAACCGATCCAGTTCACTACCTGGGAACATCGAGCGGCCAGGCTGGCCGCGGCCGGTTACAACCTGTTCTTGATTCGCGCCGAGGATGTCCTGATTGACCTGCTCACCGATTCGGGCACGGGCGCGATGTCGTCGTTTCAGTGGGCCGGCATGATGCAGGGCGATGAGAGTTACGCTGGCGCGCGTTCGTTCTACCGATTCGAGGCCGCGGTGCAGCGCATCACCGGCTTCAAGCACGTCATCCCCACGCACCAGGGGCGTGCGGCCGAGCGCATCCTCTTCGGGAATGTGTGTCGCCCTGGCGACGTGGTGCCCAACAACACCCATTTTGACACCACGCGCGCAAATGTGGAATACCGCGGCGCCCAGGCGCTTGATCTGCCTTGCGCCCAAACTCATCGCCCGGCCTTGATTGCGCCGTTCAAGGGCAATATGGATGTGGATGCGCTGGCGCACACGCTGGACACCACGCCGCGCGACCAGGTGCCGGTTGTCATGCTGACGGTTACGAACAATTCGGGCGGCGGGCAGCCGGTGAGCATGGCGAACATCCGCGCGGTGAGCCAGGTTTGCCATGGGCACGGCGTACCGTTTTTCCTGGATGCCTGCCGATTTGCGGAAAATGCCTTTTTCATCAAGGAGCGCGAGCCAGGTTATGCAGACAAGTCCGCGCTGGCGATTGCGCAGGAGATGTTCTCGTATGCGGACGGCTGCACCATGTCCGCGAAGAAGGACGGGCTGGTCAACATTGGCGGATTCCTGGCTCTGAACGATGATGACCTGGCGCAGCGCTGCAAGAACACCTTGATCCTGACCGAAGGCTTCCCCACCTACGGCGGTTTGGCTGGCTATGATTTGGAGGCGATTGCAGTGGGGCTGGAAGAAGTGCTGCATGAAGATTATCTGCGCTACCGGCTGCGCTCCATTGCCTATCTGGGTGAGAAGCTGGAAGCTGCTGGCGTGCCCTTCATGAAACCCACCGGCGGCCACGCGCTTTACCTGGATGCGGCCGCGCTCCTGCCGCATATTCCAGCCCATGAATATCCGGCGCAGTCCCTCTCGGTGGCGCTCTACCAGGAAGGCGGCATCCGCAGTGTGGAGATTGGCACCGTGATGTTTGGTCGCGTGCACGCCGATGGCAGCGAGGAGCCGGCCGCGCTAGAACTGGTGCGTTTGGCTTTTCCGCGGCGAGTGTACACGCAGAGCCACGTGGATTATGTTGCGGAAGTGATTACCTATGTCGCGCGCATGAAAGAAATGCTGCGCGGCTACCGTATCACCTGGCAGCCGCCGCAGCTCCGCCATTTCTCAGCTCAGTTCGAGCCGTTGGCGCGCACGGTATAAACGATCTGCCCTTCTTCAACCTGCACATCTTCGACGTAGTAACCGGCCGTGCTGGCGGTCATGATCCGCTCTAGCAGCCCCGGCACGGCCGCGGTCAGCATGTTGTTCGGCTCGACGCTCTCCGCGTTGAAGTGCACCACGCCATCGGTCGCGGTCAAGGTCCCCACCACCTTGAGATGCCCCATGCTCAACAGGCCAAAGCGCACGCTGTCCACGGTTAGTATGACCTTGCCGCCGGTGAATTCAGCATTGAAGTTCTCCGTCTGGGCCTGCCGCTGCACTTCGTCGCTGTTGACCGTGGCCTCCAGGTCTTCTTCGGTGACGACAAACTGCCGGTTCTGGTCGGCGTCGACGGGCGCAGGCGGACCTTCGGTCAACGGCGTGGGCGTAGCCTGGGCCAACGTTGGCAGCGGCCGCGGCGTGGGAGTACTCGTCGCCTGCGGCGCGCTGGTTGCGCCCGGCGGGGATGATGTCGGCAAGTCTGCTGCCCGGCGACCAGGCAGCGCGCCACAAGCAAGGACAAAAAGCATGACGACCAGCGTCAGCAAAAATACACTCAGACGATTTCTCACAAACTGAATCCTCGTTTCACAGGTATCACACACGCCAGGGCGTCTGTACGGCATTGCAGACGTTGCGCTGTGGCCGATCGTTCCGGCGGAATCGCTGCGATTATAGCCGAACAGGCCGCGGGGTCAAGATGGAATGTTTGACAAGCCATGTGAATTGGCTACCATACAACAACCTATGCACGACACATCGCTGACGCAGCGGCTGAAACAACATGCGGTCGGTTTGGGATTCGACCTGGTGGGCATTGCGCCTGCCGGACCGTCAGCGCAGGCTGATGCCCTGCTGCGCTGGTTAGGGCGCGGCTACCACGGCGACATGGGCTATCTTGCCCGGCCTGACGCCGTGGCTGCACGTGTGGATGTGCGCCAACGCCTGCCGGCCGCGCGCTCCATGATCGTGTTAGGCGTCAGCCATCCTGTCTGGCCGCTGCCGGCTGAATTGGCTCTCGATCCTGCGCGCGGACGCATCGCCAGCTATGCGTGGGGCGAGGACTACCATGAGCTGCTCAAGCCGCGCTTGTATGCCCTGGACCGCTGGCTGCGTGAGCAAAGCGGCCGCGCGACGCTCGGCAAGGTCAGCGTGGACTCCGCGCCGGTGCTCGAACGCAGCTGGGCGCAGCAGGCCGGGCTTGGCTTCATTGGCAAGAACACCTGTCTCATTCATCCCCGGCTTGGCTCATGGCTGCTGCTGGCGACTCTGCTCGTGCCCGAAGAACTTGACCCAGATGATCCGCCCTCGTTGACTACCGAGGTGGAGG
>JBGAVB010000386.1:0-2908 GCA_044228345.1 Anaerolineae bacterium
CACCGAAGCGCCGGTGAAGGGCGTGTCTCGGTGGATGCTGCTGGTGCGCCGTTAGCGTGCGTGTGCCAGGATTTCGGCGAGACTTCGGCGTGAGCTCAGTCGAACGCTCAGTCGAGCGGTTGAACCATGGGACGAACTGAATGGTCGCGTGGGTGGTGGAGGGGAGGCGTCATGGGCTGCCTGCTGGCCGCGGCGCTGGCATTGGCCTTATACCTTCACTACGGCGCCGGCAGCGCGGGCAATGTTGGTTTCCCGCTGGACGACGGCTGGATCCACGTACAAATTGCGCGCCACGTGGCCGCCGGGCAGGGATGGGTCTATAATCCCGGCGAGCCGACGGCGGCAAGCACCTCGCCTCTTTGGGTGATGGCGATCACGCCGCTCTTCTGGCTGCCCGGAGAGCCGACGCTTTGGATCAAAGCCCTAGGCAGCGCCCTTTACCTGCTGACGGTCTATCTAACGATCGGCCTGGCGCGCGCGGTGCTGCGCGACGATCGCATCGCCTTTCTGGCGGGGGGGCTGGCCGCCTGGCAGCCAGCCTTGATTTACAGCGCGCTGTCTGGCATGGAAACGCCGCTCTTTGTCGTGCTGACGCTGCTGGCGCTGCGCGCGGCGCACCGCAGCGAGACATCGGCGCGCAACGCTTACCTGGCGACCACTTGGCTGGCCGTGGCCGGCTGGGCCAGGCCCGAACTGTGGGCCGCGCTGCCCTTGCTGTGGGGATATTTGCGTCAGCGACGGCGCGAGCTGCCGGCGATGCCCTGGCCGCGGCATCTCCTGTTGGCCGCCGTCAGCATGGCCGGTTTTGCCCTGTTCCACCTGGCCTTGTGGGGACACCCGCTGCCTTCCACATTCTACGCGAAGCCGGCCGCGGCCTACGGAGCCACCGGCTTCGGTTGGGCGCGTTGGCTCTTGACCCTGGCCGACCATTTCCTGCGCAACGTGGGTGAAGCCATCAGCACGCAGAACCCGTTGCTGCTCGTGGGGTTGGGCCGTGTTCTGGCGCGGTTCGAGCGCCGCACCGCGGCCCAGCGCGCGTTCCTCGTCTTGTGCCTTGTCCTGGCTGCTTGGGTCTGCCTGCTCACGGCTGTCACCAACCTGGGCAGCGTCGGTTTTCAGACGTTTCGCCGCACCGCTTATGCCCTGCCGGGGTTGACGATAGTCATCGCAGCCGGCGTCGTGATGCTGTGGGATGAGATCACGACCGCGCGCTTGCCTGCCCCGCGCTCGCTGCAGACGACGGTGGCTGCGGCGGCGCTGCTGGGATTGGCGTTGGCGTGGCAGGCCAATGAGCTGCGTCACACCGGCGCGCTCTTCGCCAACGACCTGCGCAGTATCAACCAGGGCGACGTCGCCGCCGCGCAGTGGATTGCCGCCCATACGCCGCCGGACGCCCTGGTGGCCGCCAACGACATCGGCGCGTTGGCTTATGTGGGCCAGCGCCGCATCTTCGACCTGATCGGCCTGGCCTCGCCCGACGTCATCCCTATCCTCGCCCAAACCGGCCCCCTGGCGCCTGCGCGCAGTCAGCGGCTCAAAGAAGCGATGTGGGCGCAGGGCGTAGAGTACGTTGTGATTTTCCCCACCTGGTTTCCCGGCCTGGCGCAGGATCCCGATTTGATCCCTCTGCAGCGCTTCGTCGTCGAACGCCCCACTGCGCTGGCTGGCAGCGAGGTTGTGGTCTATCGGCTACGTGACGGGCGCTAACAGCCCACCGGGCTTTCGCCTCCCGCAAGCGAAACTGCAAGAGCCAGCTTGGCTCGTCCCGCGCCCTGTGAGCCTGCGTGCTCCAAACCTCTGCCATGCAACCTTCGCAATCCAGACGATTTCGGAATCCCTGAGTTTCGTGGTAGAATGACTTCATAGCAAGAAAAATCAATTCCATTGCAGGCGCATGCAGGGTTTCGCCGTCGGCAAGACAGTCTACACCGAGTCGCCTTGCGCTTCTGTGTACCTTCTTCATTCTTGCGCCGGGTGCTCTCCAGTCACCTGTTGGGTACGAGTCCTAAGGCTTCGCAGCGAAAGAAAGGTTACAGTGATGAAACGCTTCATGGTGGTCATTGTCGTGTTAGCAGCCATTCTGCTCGTGTTTGTGCAGGGTGTTCTTGCCACAGCGAACTACGTGTATCACGAGCAGACAAGCAACAACCCCGGTTGTGGTTCTGTCGCGTACATGAGTCCTCTTGCGCCGACAGCCGGGCAGGCTGTCGCCATTCGCTTCAAGGTGGAATACCAATTTTATACCAATCAGGTTCGAGTGTACTACACAACGGATGGCAGCGATCCGTCGGGTGCATTCGGCGCGGGAACCGGGACGACTCAAGTTATTGCAGCAACCTACGGCTGCACATTTGGCTCTCCGCTCGTAGATGTCGCGAATGCCATTATACCCGGACAGCTCAGCAACACAACGGTCAAATACAAGATTAGTGCATGGCATAGTGGAGGCGGGGATGAAATCTTCGCCAACAGCGGCAGCTGCACCACCTCGAGCTGTGCAACGACTTTTTCATACAATGTGCCCTTGGCTGCCGCGTTAGCGGACTTCAACGCCGCGCAGCAGGGCAGCGCCATCCTGGTCACCTGGGAAACGGTCAGCGAGATCGGCAACGTGGGCTTCAACGTGTGGCGCGGCGCCTCTCCCGCCGCGCCCGACAGACGCTTGAACGACACGCTGATCCCGTCGCAGTCGCCGGGCAGCGGTCAAGGCTTCAGCTATCAATGGCTGGATGCCACCGACCTGGTGAGCGGGACCACGTACTATTACTGGATCGAGGATGTAGACATTTACGGCGCAATCACCCGTCACGGGCCGGTCAGCGTCACTTTCCAAACTCCCACCGCCATCAGCCTGCGTGACGCGTCGTCGCCGCGCCGCCTGCCAAGCGCCTGGCCGTTGATTGCCGTC
>JBGAVB010000387.1:0-2899 GCA_044228345.1 Anaerolineae bacterium
GGATTCCACTCTTCTGGACAATTGGCTCGCTGGCGGCCCTGTGGATCGTGGCGCGTTGGATCAGCGCCCACATTCAAGCCCTGGGCTGGCTGAGCGCCGGCCACGCGGATGGCGCCGTGGTCGCCTTGTGGGTCATCTTGTTTCCCGGCATTCTCGTGCATGAGTTGAGCCACTGGCTCGTGGCGAAAATGCTCGGCCTCAAGGTCAAGCTGCCCAACCTCTATCCCAAACGTCATGGCAAACATATTCGTCTCGGTTCCGTGACCGTGGCATCGGGCGGACATCTGCTTGACAGCTTCGTGGGCATGGCGCCCTTCCTGTTTGGCAGCCTCAGCGTGCTTGTGCTTGGCGCCAGCGTCTTCGATGTGACCGGCCTGGTGCGCGGCGTCACACAGGCTGGTTTGGCCGGCGCGCTGCAGGGTCTGCTGGGCGTGCTGAAGGTCTCCGACGCCTGGTTGTGGCTCTATCTGACATTCGCCATCAGCAACGCCATGTTCCCCAGTCCCAGCGACACCGAGCCAGTGCGCCCCGTGCTCATGTTCAGCGGCCTGCTAATCTGTCTCGCGCTGATTGTCGGCTGGACGCCCCAGCTTGGGCCGGATCTCGTGGCCGCCATCAACCGAATTCTGCTGGTGCTGGCCGAGGCGTTTACGTTCGTCCTGGTGGTGGACGTCGGCTGTGGGGCGCTGATCATACTGTTGGAGTTCGTCCTGGGCGCGCTGCGCGGCCAGCGCGTGGTATTCGAGTCCTCAGGAAATTCAAGTCGGCGCAAAGGGCGCTAGGCCAACAAATCCCAGGTGTTTGTCACTTCGCCGCGCCTGCTCGGTTCACGCCTCTGGTTTGAGGATGCCCACGCGGCGCATGCGGGCAAACACGGACGCGTCATGCGGCGCTTTGCGCAGCGAGCGGGTGAGGTCGAGACCCGCGTAGTGCAGATTCTTGTGCATGCCGCCGCGCCACAGGGTGGATTGGGTCACGTCGTAAACAATCCCCGCATAGGCGATGTACGCAGGACGCCCCTGTTGTCCATCGAAGCGGCGCAGTTCCATCTCCGTGTACTGCGGTTCCGCGCCCAACGCAGGGATGGTGAGCAGGTCAGTCATGTCTTTCATGGAGAGCTGTGCATCAGACTGATTCCAACTGCTGCTGCAGAGCCGGTAGATGCTCCCGATCATGCTCCGCAATGCCCGCCAGGAGGCCGCCCACGGTGACGACCCGTTCGCCCACCTGGTACGCCGCCTGCAGTTGTTCCTCGCTGAGAAAAGTCACATTCCAGGCGGTCTCTTCGCGCTGCAAGGCCAGGCCGCGCAGCACTTCCGGCCAGCTCCAATCGCGCAGCCGCCGGTAGTTGCGCTCATTCCAGGCTTCCAGCTCGGCGTCGCTGCGAATCCACTCCACCAGGCGGCCATCGCCCCACAGCACTTTCTGCGCGACCGTCAACAGGCGATCTTCCCAGGCTGTGATGTGCGCAACCACATCTTTGATGGACCAGCGGCCGACTGTGTCCGGCTTGAGGATGACTTCTTCGGGCAGCGCCCGCAGGACGGTCAGCAGCGCATTGCGGGCATCCGCCATGTCGGTTTGGAGTTCTTGTTTGTTCATCGCCGGTTCAGGCTAGATCGAGCAATTGAATGGGACTGGCGCCGGGCCGCGGCTCTGCGCCGCGCATTTTTTGGCGCTGCTGATAAGCTTCCCATTCGGCCAGCCGTTTGAGGTTGGCCAGGCTTTGCGCGGCGGCCTGCGCGCTGCGCTTTTGGACGAAGAAGCGATCGGCCAGTGCGCCCAGCGGCCCCCGCAGACGATAATCCTCGATGAGCTGCACACTGGTGGTGTTCTCCACCGGAAAGAGCAGAAAGGAAACCTGGCTGCGCCCATCCAACTGGCGCCAGGCGAACTTGGCCGGCGCACTGAACTCAATCACCTCGGCCTGCGCGACGCCCAGGTCGGTCTGAATGGTCAAGGCCGCGCCAACGCCCAACGCAGCAGCGCTGGTTTGCGAAACCTGCGTGTGCAGTTCCATTCCATACCACTCACCCAGCCGCGCGGGTTTGAGCAGGTCAAACACCAGGGCGATGGGCGCCGTGATTTCGATCGCTTTGGTAATTTGGCCCATCGGCTATCCGACCCGCTTGACCATCTTCTCAGGCATGGGCAGAATCACCCAGGCCGGCCGCATCGAGTCGGCTGGCTGCGGATCGGTCGAGTTGCGGGCTGCAGCCAGCAGCAGGCGGATCTTCTGCTCGGTGGCCGGCAAGATCAGGCTCGGCGAATCAATCTCATGGTAGGTGCTGATCGCCCGCGGGGTCGTGGTATGAATCCGAAAAAAGACCGGCGTGTTAGGCGATGCGTTGGGGATGCGCAACGTAAAATGATCGGACAACGCCGTAGTCGCGGCCAAGACTTCACCTTCCCAGGCCACGACTTCTACGCTGCATTCCTCGACGGGTTTTCCCTGTCGGTCAATGAAGTAACCTTCAATCTCCGGCACGATCGTGCTCCTTCCGCGATGTCGTTGACATCCGCTTGGGTCTGATTAGACCTGAGGGGTTGGCCGCTCCAAGATGCGCGCGGCCGTTTCGCACAAGAGCGCCACCCCCACCGGCAACGCCCGTTCGTCGAAGTCAAAACCAGCATGGTGGTGTGGATAGGGATGGGGGCCAGCGCCAAGCAGGGCAAAGCAGCCTGGCACGCGCTGCAAGAACTCACTCATGTCCTCGGCAATCATCAACGGCTTGATCTGCTCAATGTGTACTGGACTGGTCAGCGCCTGCGCAGCCTGTCGCATCACCGCGGCTGCGGCGGCGTCATTGACCGTGGCTGGCGCGGAACAGCCGACCTGCTGCAGCGTAAAGGCGGCGCCGTAAGCCTGGCAAATGCCTTGCGCCAGCGCCTCCATCCT
>JBGAVB010000388.1:0-2878 GCA_044228345.1 Anaerolineae bacterium
CCGGCAGGTTGAATCGCATGACGTAGGGCAGCAGGAGCCCGTTGCCCGCCCCGTGGGAGATGTGCACCGCGCCGCCGACGGGATACTCCATCGCGTGGACGAGGGCGACGCCGACGTTGGAGAACGCCATGCCAGCCAGCAGCGCCCAACCGCGCGTGGGGCGATCGGCAAAGCGGATGGCGGCGTAGACCGCGCACAGGGCAAAGAACGCGGCCGGGGCATCGCTGCGCGCCCAGGTCGTCCATTCGCGGTGCATGGGGTTGACGGCCAGGAAGAGCGCAGCCAGCAGACCCAGGCCGCGGCCGCCCAGGCGCGTTCCCAGCCGCCAGACAAGCGCCACCGTGGCGACGGCCCAGGCGATGCTGAGCAGGCGCGCGGTCACGTAGAACAGGGTGGGATCGGCGCTCAACTGGGCTTGCAGCGCGGCCGGCTGCGCAAACTGACCTGCCGCATGGCCGATGAGGTAGAGAAGACCGTAGAGCAGCGCCAGCGGGTAGATGACCGTGGAGCCGGGGTGCCCAAACCAGTGCGGGTTGAAATCCCCGCTGACCACCATCTGCACCGCGGGATTGATGAAGGTGTTCTCGCCATCGCCCGTCAGCACGTAGGGCAGGCCAAACCAGAAACCGTAGACGCGCAGCCCAAACGCCAGGCACAGCACCACCAGCAGCGCGCCCGGCCAGCGCGTACGCCCTGACTGGCTCACCTAACGGCTCTCCACAGACGACAACTGGGATTGCCATGGACCACCTGGCGACCACGTGCTTCGAAATGGAACACCGAAGGCGGCAGAGTAGACTGGTGGCAGGAGAAAAGCCTATGTTTGTGGACTTGTCTCATACCAGCCCTTCGAGATAAGGACGCATGATGTTGGTCATGCGACATATGGCGGCGTAGTGCCAGATCTGATCCATCGTGAAACGGCGCTCCCGCCAGCCCGCGCGCAGCGCCTCCAGGGCCACATCTAGACCGATCTTGTTACGATACTTGAAGCAGTCCGTCACCGTTTTGGCGGGGTCGTAGACCCGCACGGGCACGCCCTCGACCAGGTACTCAGTGACCCCTGCGGTGAGAGCTGCGGCTGAAAAACGCACGAAACGCAGCGGCACCAGGTCAGATCTAGGCGCACGCACTTTGCTGCCGATTGCCAACCAGACCTCGGCCGGGGATTGAGTAGTCAGGTTATGAAAGCGCAGCGCTGACAGCAGGCACACTACAACGTGAGGCGCACGTCGGCAAACTTCCGCCAGTGTATGCTGCTCGGTGGTCTCAACGGCAAGGCTGCGGTAGATGCCGCGACCCAGGCGTTCTACCATCCCCTCGCGCTCCAAACGCCCCAGGTATGCCCCGTGCAGTCCGCGGGCAACTAAATCACGTGGACGCAGTATGCCTTGCTGACGCACCAGTTCCCTGGCTTGCTCCATTTGGCTGCTGTACATTCTCGCTCCTCATCGTGTTATAATACGTCGGTATTTGTTCGTAACAACCGACATATTATAACAATGCGAAAATACGTCAAATCTCATGACCTGTGGCTCGGTTGCCGCTGGGGATTGCACTGGATAGAGCGCATTTTACCACAACGCCGCCTGGCCGCGGAAGTTCGTGCGCAGCTTGGTGTTTTTTGGGCCTGGGGGCTTTGGTGCTACAATGTCCGCACTTGCCAACCAGTACGCGTCATGTCAAGCTTCACGGCTTGTGCGTCGCACGACCACGGCTGAGGGCAATCCGCCTCCCCATTTCCACCTATTTCATGAGCTGCAGGAGGAAACGTATTGTGAAACCGATCCGTATCGTCACGCTGTTTGCTGTTTTGGCTCTGCTGTTAGTCCCATTGGCAGCCAACGCAAACCCACCCGCAATCGCCGCGCAACCAGCGCCGGCCAGTTCCACCGCCCCCCAGTCCAAAACACCCGATGCGCCCTGCGCCTTGCTCGATGACGCCACGGCGCGCGGGCTGATGTCCGCCATGTTCGAAACCAAGCTGCTCATCGCCTGCGGTCGTCAGAACGAGCTTGGCCAGGTCAAATCCGACGCCACGTCGGCCGGCCAACCGGGCGTTCCCGCACTGGGCGCTGATGTTCTGGTGAACAACCCGGCCCTTGACACCGGCGGCACCTCGCACACCCAGAGCGAGACCACCATTTCCCGCAACGAAAACACCGGCACGATCTGCTCGGCCTACAACGACTCCTACAGCGGCGTCGTCCAGGGCATCGGCTATGCTGGCTTCAGCCGCTCGACCAACGGCGGCGTCAGCTTCACCGACAACGGCGCCGTGCCGGCAGCCGGCGGCGGCCAATCCTTCGGCGATCCCAGCCTGGTTTGGCGCAAGTCAGATGGCCTCTTCTACATCACGTCGCTGCACACTAACGGCCTGGGGTTGTGGAAGTCCACGGACGACTGCGCCACCCTCACCTGGGTCGGCATGGCGCACACCGGCGCAAACGATGACAAAGAACTGATGGCGGTTGACAACAACCCGGCCAGTCCCTTCTACGGTCGCATGTACATTGCCTGGACCGACTTCACCGATGCGCGCATTCGCGCGATCCGCTCGACGGACGGCGGCCTGACCTGGTCAACGCCGGTCATCTTGAGCGCGGCCAGCACGGACGTGCAAGGCGCCTGGCCCGCGGTTGGCCCCAACGGCGACCTGTATGTCTCGTGGGTGCGTTGGAACCCCTATCCCAGCGGCCCGATCAACATCGAAGTGGTGCGCTCCACCGACGGCGGCGCTACCTTTGCCGCCACGGCCAACCCGCTGACCGGCGGCATCAACCCGCAGGCTTCAGGTCCCACCGGCACGTGCGGACGGCCGGCCTTGAATGGCAACATCCGCTACCTGCCCTCGCCGCAGATCGCCGTGAGCCCCAAC
>JBGAVB010000389.1:0-2874 GCA_044228345.1 Anaerolineae bacterium
GCTTCAGCGGACTTCAGCTATCAGCCTGAACTTCAGTTCAAGGCGTTTGCACGGCAAACGCAAGGTTCAAGGCGGTCGCGACCAAGCAGCGAGCAATCTCGTGCGGAACCCTTCGAATGAATTCGAGGCTGATAGCTCAAGTCGGCTCAAAGCCGACTGCCATCGCGGTAGCAACTGTCAGGCTCGATAGGGCCTTCCACCTGGTAGCCCGATCCGTTCACGGTCGGGCGGCGTTAGTTGCGCGCACCATCCGGCCCCAACCCCGCTGGAGGCCAAAGGCCATCCAGCTGCGAGGTGCAAGCCCCTCCGGGGCTGCGTACTGAAATTGAAATGCACCCCTAACACCAGGGCGCAGCGGCGCGAAGGCGCTGCCTGTTTTGCTTTGCGCCCCCAGCGTCTTGGCGGCCTTGCGTTGAAAGTGCTGACGGCGAAAAGGCCGCTTTTTGTGGTCGCGTGCGCGCCATCACGAGTTGGCTTACAGTCAGACAACCCGCCATCCCGTAATATAACCAATCGTTCGGTGAACGTATCAAAGAAGAGATTCCCGTTGTCGTGAACACGCCCACCATGCGGATGATGACCGATAGGAGAAGAAAGAAGATGCGACGTACGATAACCCTCGGCCTGCTCGTTGTGCTGATGAGTATCCTCATCAGCGGCTGCGCAGGCGCTCCTCCCGCCAACACTCCGGCCGCGGCCTCCACGGCCGTGCCTCCGACCGCGGCTGCGGCTGCCAACACGCCTGCCGCCCCGACTGTGGCTGCCAAGACTCCTGCGGCTGCTAACACCCCCGCAGTCTTGGCCTCAGGCGCCTTGCGCTTCGTGACCGTGGCCGGCGCCAATGAGGCCCGCTACCGTGTGCGCGAACAACTGGCCAATCGTGATCTGCCCAGTGACGCGATCGGCGTGACGAACGATGTCAGCGGTACGCTGACGGTTGACGCGGCCGGCAAGGTGCTCGCCGATCAGTCGCGCTTCGTCATTGGCCTGGCCAGCCTCAAAAGCGATTCCGGCCGCCGCGATGGCTTTGTGGCCAACAATGTGCTGCAGAGCAACCGCTTCCCTACGGCGGTCTTCGTGCCCACGGCCGCCAATGGCCTGCCCTCGCCCCTGCCGGCGTCGGGTCAAGGCACGTTCGAGCTGAGCGGCGATCTGACCATCCGGGATGTCACGCGGCCAGTGACCTGGCAAATCACGATTACGCGCGAGGGCGATAAGCTCTCCGGTACAGCCGCCACGAGCTTCACGTTCAAGGATTTCAACCTGACGCAGCCGCGCGTGCCGGTTCTGCTCAGCGTGCAGGACACGATCAAGCTGGAATTCGACTTCCAGTTGCAGCTGGCGGGGGCGTGACCCTCTTTTCGGGCCTCGTCGCGCAGTTTAGCGGCGCGGCCAACGCCCTGACCCAGGCGCAAGCCCGGGTCAGGGCGTCAAACCGGCCGTTGATTGATCTGATCAACGGCAACCCAACGCAGCACGGCCTGCAATTTCCCGCGGTCATCTTGCAAACTGCGCTGCAGCAGGCGCAGGCGGCCGCAGCCCTCTATCATCCTCACCCCAAAGGGCAGGCCGTCGCCCGTACGGCTATCAGCGCCTATTACGCAGCCCAGGGCGCGCGCTTCGACCCGGAGCAGATCCTGCTGACCCCTGGCACCAGCCAATCCTACTGGTATCTGTTTCAACTGCTGGCGGACCCTGGCCAGGAAATTTTGACGCCGCAGCCGTCCTATCCCTTGTTCGACTATATTGCCGCGCTGTGCCGCGTCACGCTGACGCCTTATCCCCTGGCGCGCAGGTCAACCGGGTGGGCCGTGGATACGGCGGCGCTGGCCGCAGCGATTACCCCAAATACCCGCGCGATGGTGCTGATCTCGCCCCACAATCCCACCGGACATGTCGCTTCCGCGGCCGAGGTGGAGGCGCTGGCGGCGTTGGCGCAGGCCCACCATCTGCCCATCATTGCCGATGAAGTCTTCTGCGAGTTCATCTTTGGCGCAGTTCATCTTTGGCGGCGGCCAGCATCACCGACCGGCCGATCATGCCGCGCCCTTGGTTTTCACGCTGAATGGGTTCTCCAAGATGCTGGCGCTGCCAGGCGCCAAGCTGGGTTGGATTGGGGTCAGCGGCGAACCGGCCCTGGTCGCGACGGCCGTGGCCGCGCTGGAAACCATCGCCGACACGTTCCTGGCGACGCATGAGATGATTCAGTGGGCCGCGCCCGCGTTGCTGGCGCAGGGACAGGCGTTCCTGGCCAGCTACCGGCAGCAGATTGCGGCCCGCGCGGCGTTGGCGCACGAGCTGCTGGCCGGCGCGGATCGTTTCCGCGTGGCGCCGGCCGCCGGGGGCTTCTACCTCACGCTTGATGTGAGCGAACTGACGCGCAACGATGAAAACCTGGCGCTCGATCTGCTCTTGGAAACCGGCATCCTGACCCACCCCGGCTGGTATTACGACATGCCCATGCCCAGCCTCGTCCTCTCGTTCCTGTCAGAACCCGACAGGCTGGCCGCGCATCTGCCGCGTTTGCGCGCCTACCTGGAAGCCTACTGAGCGTCTGAATCCCCATCCTGCCGCGGCTTGGCTTCGGCCGCCCACCAGAGCACAATGATGGCGAAGATAGCCAGGGCGCTCAGGGCCAGCAGTTTGGTCAAGCGCGCGTTGATGAAGAGCGCCAGCGCGCCAAAGAGCGCGCAAAAGCCATAGTAGGCGAGCACAATCTGGCGCTGGCTAAAGCCCAGGTCAAGCAAGCGGTGGTGCAGGTGGTCGCGCGGGGCAGGTCCTCGATGCCCAGGAGCGGGTCGCAGGCGGGCAGGGCGACCGCGAGGGTCATGAGGAGCGTCGTCAGAGGTCGCATGGCGCGAGACAGACGGAGAA
>JBGAVB010000038.1:0-12195 GCA_044228345.1 Anaerolineae bacterium
TCGAATTCGACGCGCACATTCGCCAGGGCGGAGATGGGGCCGTAGAGCTGAGCCAGGTAGTTGACGAAGGCGACGATCGTGCCCACGGTGAACGCGCCTTGCAGCACGAGGCGGCCGCCCCACCAAAAAACGAGCGCGGTGCCAATCGAGCCGACGATGCCGAGGCCCAGGAAGAACCAGCGGCCGATCAACGCGCGCCGCACGCCGATGGTGCGCACATCGGCATTGATCTGGCCGAAGCGCTGCACTTCGTCCGCCTGGCGGCCAAAGAGCTTGACCAGCAAAGCGCCGTTGACGTTGAGCGTCTCGTTCATCAGGGTGTTCATGTTGGCGTTGTATTCCATCGCCCGCCGCGCAATGTCACGCAGGATGACGCCGACGCGCCGCGTGGGCAAGAGGAAGAGCGGAAAGATGACAATCGCCAGGATGGTCAGGCGCCACTCCAATGAGATCATGATGATGAGGGTGGAAATGAGGCCGATGACATTGGTCACGATGTTGACCAGCGTGCCGGTGACGGCGTTCTGCGCGCCGACCACGTCATTGTTTAGGCGCGACATCAGCTCGCCGGTTTTGGTGTTGGTGAAAAAGCGCAGCGATTGGCGCTGCATGTGGGTGTAAAGCTCCTGGCGCAGGTCATAGATGATGCCTTCGCCCACGCTGGCGCTGAGGAACCGCTGCCAAACGCTGATCAGCCCGCTGACAATGGGAATGGCGATCATGCCCACGGCCAGCCAGTTCAGACGCGTCATGTCGCGATTGGGGATGGCATTGTCAATCAGATCGCGGTAAAGCAGCGGCGGGACCAGCCCCAAGGCGGACGTGATGGCGATGGTGGCCAACATCAACGAAGCGCTGACCCAATACGGCCGCGCGTAATGCGCGACGCGCCGCAGCAAACCGGGCGTGATCTTCGCTTTGCCCTTGGTCTCGTCGTACTGTAGAAACGCCCACCAATTCCCATGCGCCATCGTCACTTATTCCTTGTTATACGCCCGCGGCTCGGTCAAGTGGTTCAACGGGATCTGCCAATCTGTAATCTGCCAATCTTCAATCTTCAATTCCTCTGCGTCACCAAACCCATCAGCAGGGCGACCAACAACAGGCTGCCGCAGCCGAGGCTGGCGAGTGGGCTTCTGGTGCGCGTTTTCTTGACCACGGCAAAGCGTTGACCACAGGTTGGGCAGCGCTCGCTGCCATCGGGCACCGGCTGCCCGCAGTTGTAACATTCCATAAGAGCCTCGATAAGAATTCTTATTCGCTGATGTCAATCGCAGACACGGGAGGGAGTTCGTCGCTGAGCATGGACCAGTCCAGGCGGTCAGCCAGTCCTGTCTGCGGCGCCAGCCAGAGATTACCTGTGTCGGTAATGCCCAAAATCAGCGTGGGGGTCAGTCTGACCTGGCGCAAGTCCGGCGGTGCGTCGCCGGACGCAGGAAACCAGGTGCGGCCGCCATCGTGGCTGCCGATCAGAGCCGTAGACGCGGATGCGGCCTGAAGCAAACCGACGCAGTGCACTGCAGAGCGCGCGGCCACGGCGCTGACCGCGCAGGCTGCCTGGGGATGAACCAGCATCCAGCGGTCTTCATCGTCCGCACGACGGAACAAGCCGCCATCGCCCGCGGCCAGGGTCACGCCGTGCGCTGCAGCAACCTGGTGGATGATGCCGCCAGGCGCATCGCCGGGGGGCCAACTTTGGCCGCCATCGCATGAGGTTTGCAGCGCGCCGCCGGCATCAATAACGAAAAGACAGCCGGCCCGGCCGAAGTCGGCGACGACCTGCAGCGGCCTGACCGTCGCAGGCGCCGACGGTAGGTTAGTCAGCGGCTCCCAGGTTTCGCCGCCATCCAGGCTGCGATAAAGCGCGGTTGGCTGCGTGGTGGCGGCATAGACCACGCGGCGATCGGCCGCGTCGAATGCGATGCTGACCACGTACGGGCTTTCCAGGCCGCGGCTCATGGGGCGCCAGCTGCCGCCGCCGTTGACGCTGCGAAAGATGCCGTGCCCCTCCGCGCCGGCAAAGATCACGTCCGCTTGATGCGGGCTAACGGCCACGGTCCAGAACGCGCGGCCGTGCAGCTGCGTATGGCGCACCGCCCAGACGTCGTCATTTTCCTGCATGGTCCACACGCCGTCGGCGGTGGCTGCACACACTCGCATAAGATTCACCCGTTCCTCAGGCCATCAGTTTGCCGCCATCCACATGAATGGCCTGGCCAATGATATAGGCGGCTGCATCCGATGCCAGAAACAACACCAGCGGCGCCACGTCGGCCACTTCACCCAGGCGGCGGGCCGGTATTTCGGTCAGCCAGCGCGCCATCTGCTGTTCGTTGTGGCGCAGATGTTCCGTCATCGGCGTTACGATCACGCCAGGGCAAACCGCGTTGACCCGAACACCGTAGGCGGCAAACTCGCGCGCGGCCTCTTTGGTAAAACCGACCTGACCCGCCTTGCTGGCCGCGTAGCCAGAGCGCAGGAACAGCGGTTGGGCTTTGCCTGCGGTGGAGGCGATGTTGACAATCGCGCCGCGGCCCTGCGCCTGCATGACGCGCCCAACCGCCTGCGTGCACAAAAACGTGCCCTTCAGGTTCGTGTCCACGGCTAAGTCCCAGTCGGCCTCGCTCATCTCCAGGATCGAAGCCACCGGCTCCACGCCAGCGTTATTGACCAGGATATCAATGCGGCCCCAGCGCGCAAGGGCCGCAGCGGCCAGCGCTTCGACCGCGGCCCGGTCGCGCACATCGGCCGTGACGGCCAGCGCATCGGCGCCTGTGGCCTGCACCTCCGCGGCTGCCGCCTGGGCCAGCTGCGGATCGAGGTCATTGACCAGAACCGCGGCGCCGGCCGCGGCAAACGCCAGCGCCAAGCCGCGCCCGATCCCTCGCCCGGCGCCGGTGATGAGGGCTATCTGCCCTGTAAAGTCGAACGTCAGCATAGCCTGGACTCGTCCCCTGTGCGTCAGGCAATGATGCCCAGGCTGCGCCCGGCGCGGGCAAAGGCCGCCAGGGCGTCGTCAATATCTTCCACGGTATGGGCCGCGGTCACGTTGGCGCGAATCCGGCTCGTACCTTCCGGCACGGCCGGGGGCAGCACGCTCAGCGCGAAGATGCCGTCTTCTTGCAAGAGATGAGTCATCGCCATCGCGCGTTCATCCGTGCCGACGATGACCGGAATGATCGGCGTGACGGTGCGGCCGGTGTTGAAGCCGAGCGCTTTTAGTCCGCGCAGGAAATGCTCCACATTGCGCTGCAAGATCGTCTTGCGCTCCACCGCTTCAGCTTCCAGCACCTCGAACGCGGCCTTGGCCGCGGCCGCGACCGGCGGCGGCAGCGCAGCTGAAAAGACGAACGCACGCGCCACAGGCTTGAGATAAGTGATCAATTCCTGGCTGCCGGCAATGTAGCCGCCAATGGCAGGGATCGTCTTGCTCAGGGTGCCCATCTTGATGTCAATCGCGCCGGGCATGTCAAAGTGCTCTTCGATGCCGCGACCGGTCTTGCCCAGCACGCCCAGGCTGTGGGCTTCATCAATCATCAGGCGCGCGCCGTAGCGCCGAGACACGTCAACCAGGGCCGGCAGGTCCACAATATCGCCATCCATGCTGAAGACGGCATCGGCCACCACGAGCTTGCCGACGCCAGCCGGCGCCTTGCGCAGCTGCCGCGCCAGGTCGTTCATGTCATTATGCCGAAAGCGTACAAACTCGGCGCGGCTCAACAGGCACCCATCCACGATGCTGGCGTGATTCCACTTGTCGGATAGCACCCAATCGTTGCGGCCCACGAGCGTGGAGATCGTCGCCAGGTTGGTGGCATAGCCGCTGGAATAGGTAATGGCGTCGTCCGTGCCCTTGAAGCGCGCAATGGTCTGCTCCAATTCCTCGTGCAGCGTCAACGTGCCGGCCAGAATGCGAACGCCGTGCGTCCCGGTGCCAAAGCGATCAATCGCGGCCTTGGCGGCCTCATTGATCTTGGGGTGGTTGAGCAAGCCCAGGTAACTGTAGGAAGCGAACATCAGCTTCCGGCGACCGCGCACCTCGACATGGGCGCCGTCCAACTCAGCCACGGGCTGCAAGAAATAGTAAACATCGTCTTCCTGGCCGCGGCGCACGCGCTCACCCATTTCATCAATGCGCCATTGAATCGTATCTTGCCAGGCAGCAGACGCCATCGGTTCGTCTGGAGCGGCAACGAAAGGTTGTTGCAACATCTAAGTCTCCTGCTTCTCTCCTTTTTTGCCACACGGCGGCATGATCACGACCACAGCAACGACGTTTGCGCGGGCAATCGCCAACGAACGACTTCTGTGACGAGAAACACAGAATTCAACCTGCGCCCGTGACAAAGGTTACGGGAAGTGTAGCACAAGGGAATTGCATTTACAAGGTAGACATGTCCCTGCTATAATCTGACCCAAGTCATCCGGCGCGCAGGCGCGCGGCGTGGCTCTATCCTACAGAAACGGCTCAAATCTGATGCGACCTGGCTATGATGCGCTGTTACTCGCCCTCCTCCTGATCGCCCGCGTGCGCATTGACACCCTGGCTGACGCTGCGGTGCTGCCGCTGCGTTTCCAGGACGTGGCGCGGCAGCCGTGGCTCGGGCGCCTATTTTCAGCGGAGGTCACCCAAGCCTTCGGCGCGCGCTACGCCGATCCGTTGGCGCTGCTGCTCATCGCGCTCAGTTTCGCGGCCCTGGCGCTCTACCTGATTGTGGATGGCCTGCGCACGCGCCTGCCTGTGGCCTTGACCACGCGGCTCAAATGGCGCCTGCTTATCATCATCGTACTGCTCACGGTCGCAGCGCCTACCTTCAAGCTGATCCTGCTGCGCCAGGGCAGCGGCCCGGCCAGCTACAGTCACGATGGCGGCGTTATCCAGACCGAAGCGACGATCCAGTTCTTCCTGGCCGGGCAGAATCCATACCAGGCCGACTATACCAAAACCCCAATGGCCGAATGGGGTTTCGATGAATATCGCACGGCCCTCTATCACTACCCCTACCTGCCGTGGACTTTTGTCTTCTCCACGCCCTGGTATCTGCTCAGTCAGGCTGTGCTCGGCTGGTACGATCAGCGCTTCGTCTACCTGGCGCTTTTCCTGCTGATGCTGGCGCTGATTCCTGGGCTGGCGCGCCGCGCCGGCGCGGGCGATCAAACCGCGGCCGGCTCCCCAGCGCTGGCGCTGACCGCGCTGCTGGCGCTCAACCCGATCATGGCGAACGATGTCATCTTTGGGCAAAACGACAGCTTCGTGCTCTTTTGGCTGCTGCTGGCGCTTTGGTTATGGCGTCGAGCCGTCACAGATCAGGCGCGGCCGCGGCGCGGGCTGGCCTGGCTGACGCTGTCCGCCGTTTGTTTCGGCCTGGCCTGCGCCAGCAAACCGACCGCCTGGTTTCTGGCGCCCTTCTACGCGCTGCTGCTCCTGCAGCCGGGCGTCCCTGGCCGCGGCGCGGGCTGGCGCGATCAGCTGCGCTTGCTGAGTTGGCGTCTGCTGCCGGCGGTCCTGGCCTTCGCCCTGCTGGTGCTGCCCTACGCTTTGTGGGATTTCAACGCGCTGCTGGACGATGTCTGGCGCTGGTCGAACGGCACGGCCGCGCAGGCCTATCAGATCTGGGGCTGGGGCGCCAGCAATTTCGTTCTGGCGCTGGGGCTGGTGCGCGACCGTTTCGCCTACTGGCCGTTCTGGATTCCGCAGCTGCTGGTGGCGGCGCCGGCTCTGGTTTGGCTGCTGCGCCGACAATGGCTGGACAACAGCCTGGCGGGGGCAGCCTGGCGCTACGGCTTATTCCTCTTCCTTTTTCTGTTCGTCTCGCGCTTCCTGAACGAGAATTACCTCGGCTTCGTGCTGGCCTTCTGGGCGCTCGGCTATTTCGGCGCGGACGACGCCAACGACACGGATTGCACGCAGTCGCGGGGTGCGCTACAATAGCGATACTCCATGCGCTTCACTTGAGGAAATGTCATGCCGCCAACTTATCGCATCGGCTCGCAGTTAGCGCCCGGCGACCCATTCTGGGTGCTTGTGCGCGCGGCGATCTATCAACGAGCCAGCCAACTGGATGTTCTGCTCATCCCGTTGGAAGTTGATCTGACGCCGCTCACGGCTGAAGAACGCGTTGGCATCGTGGAGGAGCTGCTGGCGCAGAACCTGGATGCGCTCATCATCAGTGGGCTTGATCGCACCCTGGCTTACCTGATCCTCGATGCCGGCGTGCCTCTCATCATTGCCACGGAAAACGACATACGCCATCCCCGTGCGACTTCGCCGCGCAGCCTTTACGAGGTGGCAGCCATCGGCGCCAACTACCTGGCCGCGCGGCTGGCTGGCCGTGGGCGCGTTCTGCTGATTGGCGGCCAGGGCGAAGGATTCGACAAGGGCGATAGCCGGCTAGACGGCTGCCGCAGCGCGTTCGCACGCCATCCAGGCATTAGCCTGCTGCATCTCCCTACACCCTGGGCTTATCAGCCAGCCTATGAGGCGCTGGTGGAAGCGCTGCGCGCGCAGACGGCGCCGTTCGACGGCATCTTTGGCATTTCCGATCCGCTGGCGCTGGCCGGACGGGACGCAGCCCAGGCGGCCGGTTTGACCACGGCTGAGACGGTCGTGGTCGGCATCAACGGCGACCCCATGGCCCTGGGCGCGATCATCGAAGGCACGATGGCCGCGACGGTAGAAACATCGGCCGCCGAACTGGGCCGCCAGTTGATGGACTTGGCGCACCAGGCTGCCGCCGGTGAAGCGCTGCCGCCCTATTTCAGCTACAAGCCGCGTTTGGTCACCCGTGAGAATGTCGCCGAGGTGGCGGCTGCGACATTGGTCACATCCGCCACCATCCCCAGCCAGCTGGTTGGATTCAGCCGCCAGCAAGAGCTGCAGCGGATGAACCAGCTCGAAACCAGCCTGACGATCAGCCAGCGTATGGGTTCGATCTTGGACCGCCAACAGCTCATTCACGACATGGCGGAGACGATCCGCGTGAAGTACAGTTACAACCGGGTGCAAATCTACCTGTGGAGCGAGAGTGACCAGGCGCTGGTTTTGGAGGCGGCCGACGGCGCCGCCCGCGATCCGCAGCGCCTGGCAGTGGCCGAGTCCGGGCTGTTGGGCTACACCCTGGCGCGCAACCAGCCCACCTTCATCCCCGACATGCAGCGCAGCCCTCGCTTTCCCCCCGATCCCCGCCTGCCTGAGTGTCGCTCCCGCGTCATCCTCCCCATCCGTTTTGGGCAACAGGTCTTGGGCTTGTTGGATCTGCAGAGCAGCCATTCCACGCAGCACAGTCACCTGGATCTGGCTGGGCTGCAGGTCTTGGGCGACCAGTTGGGTCTGGCGATGCGTAATGCCCAGTTGTACGGCGACGCCATCGCCGCGCAGGGCGAAGCCGCCCGCGCGAGCGAGTTGAAGAACCGCCTGCTTGCCAATGTCAGCCATGAGCTGCGCACACCGCTGGCGATCATCCAGGGATACAGTCAATTGGCCCTGGCGTCGCCCAGCGCATACGGCGTGGAGCTGCCGCCTACGCTGCTGCGTGATCTGCGCCACCTTCATCAAAGCGGCGAGCACCTGGGGCGCATCATTAACGACCTTCTGGATCTCTCACGGGCTGAGATCAACGATCTGGACATCTTTCCTGAAGAGATCGCAGTCAACGCCTTTCTGGCGGATCTGTTTCAGAGCTTCTTCGGCAGCCTGGCGCCGCGTGAGGAAGTGCAGTGGCGTTTGGAGCTGCCGGAACATCTACCCGCAATTCAAGCCGATCCCCTGCGCTTGCGACAAATCCTGTTCAATCTGCTCAGCAACGCGCACAAGTTCACCGATCGCGGCCACATCACGCTGGGCGCACTGCCTTCAGCGACGTATCTGCACCTGTGGGTTGACGATACGGGCTGCGGCATCCCACTGAAACAACAACAGTCCATCTTCCGCGCCTTCGTGACGGCCGAGCGACCACGACGCCCCGCCGAAGGCCTGGGGTTGGGTTTGCGCGTCACCCACGAGCTGGTCAAGCTGCACGACGGCGCCATCACCTTCTCCAGCTTGCCTGGCGCTGGCAGCACCTTTCATGTTTACCTGCCGCTGCCTGTCCTTGTGCGTGACGGTACGCGTCACCAGGATGCCCCGCCGAGCGCATTGCCCACCGAGTCCGACCTTCCCCCTGACGTGAATGAACTAACGCGGCAGACCGTCACGTATCTGCGGCGGAATTACGCGCAGGAGAGCCTGTCGAGAGGTCAGATTGCCGTGCAGATGGCCGTGAGTGAAAGCTATTTGACGCGTATCTTCCGCCGTGACCTGGGCATCGCACCCTGGGAATACCTGACGCGGACGCGAATTGAGCAGGCGAAAGAACTACTGCGCCTGACCCGGCTGACGATTACCGAGATTGCCAGTCAAGTGGGCTACAACGACAGCGGCTATTTCAGCCGCGTCTTCCACCAGCAGACCGGCCGCAGCCCTCTCTCCTTCCGTCGCCAGGTTCATTAGCAAAATTCAGTCCTCTTTTCTCCAAGATTCTTTCCCTTTTGTGCAGGACAACCAGGCACGCGCTGCCTATAATTCCGGCTGTCATTATGTAGCGTCCTCGATGAGCAGCGCGCCGGCTGCCAACTCGGCGCTGCTGCCTCTTGTGTCAAGCCTGTGCTGCCCACGGTGTGGTTGGCTACTTTACGTCACGGTGTTAGCACTGGCGCGAAAAAGCCGCTGAAGAAAAAGCAGTTGAAGGAATGGAAGGGAGGAACCTATGACCGCATCGCCCCAGGCTCTACCCCCTGTCGGCGCAAAGCCATGGCCCCGCTGGTTGAAGAACTGGCTCAACGCGCAAACAGGTGTGGCCTGGCTGTTCATCTTGCCCAGCGTGATCGGTTTCATCGTGTTTTACGCGGCGCCCGCCGTGCGCGGGGTCACAATCAGCCTCACCAACTGGGACCTGTTGACGGCCCCTAAACCTGTTGGTCTACAGAACTACGTGACGCTGCTCAAGGATAAGGACTTCTGGCACTCCATGTTGGTGACGTTGTATTACGTCGCCCTCAACATTCCGATGCAGACGGGACTGGCTATTCTCATCGCCGTACTTATGGACCGGTTCACCAAGTCGTTCTTTGTGCGCGGCGTGCTGATCATCCCCTGGCTCATCCCCCTGGTGGTGTCTGGGCTGCTATTCCTCTGGATTCTTGATCCCACCCTGGGCATCCTGAACGTGTTCCTCAAGACCCTGGGCATCTCGCGCCAGCCGTTCCTCGGTTCGGTGACGCAAGCCATGCCGACGGTCGCGGGCATCAACATCTGGCGCCACATGGGCTACACCGCGCTGTTGGTTTTTGCCGGTCTGCAATCTATTCCCAAGGATATGTACGAGGCAGGAGCGATTGATGGCGCCACGGAATGGCGTATGTTTTGGAATCTCACGCTGCCCATGCTGCGCCCGGTGCTGGTCTTTGTACTGGTCACGACCATTATCGGTTCGTTTCAAGTCTTCGACGTCATCGCCGTGACCACGAAGGGTGGGCCTGTAGATGCCACCCGTGTGATCATCTGGTACATTTACGATTTTGCCTTCGCACGTTTCAAGATGGGCTACGCGACCGCCACGTCCATCGTCCTGTTCGCCGTCCTGGTCGTTGTCAGCATCGTGCAAATGCGCGTGCTGCGGGCCGGAGAGTCCGATCTGTAAGGAGAGAAACCAATGACAGCCAAAGCATCGTCTCTCACACCTAAGTCTGAAATCGTAGGTCAGCGTCGCGGATTCAACGTCGGCAGATTGGTCATCTGGCTTGTTTTTGCCCTGCTGATCTTCTTGACGCTCTTTCCATTCTGGTGGCTGTTGCGCACGTCGTTGTCAACGCCGAAGCTGATCTACACAGACACCGCGTCGCTCTTGCCCGTGGGCTTCACGTGGAACAACTTCTTGCGTGTCCTGGGGCTGATGACCACGGAACAGGCGCTCGCCGCCGGCGGCTCTGGACAGTCCATCAACTTCCTGCTGTACATGCGCAATTCCGCCATCGTCTCCATCATTGTGGTGGCCGGCCAGGTTTTCTTTGGGGCCATGGCCGCGTATGCCTTCGCACGCCTGAAGTTTCCAGGACGCGATAAGATCTTCTTCATCTTCCTGACCGCGATGATGGTGCCTGGCATCGTCACGCTGATCCCCAACTTCGTTCTGATTCGCCGCCTCGGTTGGTTGGACACATTCCAGGGGATCGTCGCGCCCGTCTTTCTTGGCACCCCCTTTGGCATTTTCTTTCTACGCCAATTTTTCCTGGGAATCAACCGTGAGGTGGAGGACGCAGCCAGGATAGATGGCGCAGGCTATTTCCGGGTCTTCACGTCGGTGATCCTGCCCATGGGGCGACCCGCTCTTTCCACGTTGGCTATTTTGACCTTCGTCGGACAATGGAACGAATACTTCTGGCCCTTCCTGGTTGGCAAACAAGAGAGCGTGCGCGTGCTGACGGCCGCTCTGGCTATCTTTCGCAGCCAGACGCCCCAAGGCGCCCCGGACTGGGGCGGCCTCATGGCCGGTACGACGCTTGCTGCGCTGCCCGTCTTGTTGTTATTGATCATTGCCGGCCGCCAGGTGATTGATTCGATTCAGTTCAGCGGCATCAAATAGGCGCCTGTAACAACCTGCCAATCAACGGATCGGAGGTGGATTACGCCCCAATAACCATGAAGTGTCCCTGATATTAGTATCGTTGTCAGTTGAGTAACCAAATCGAGAAGGAGCATCCATGAAAACGCACAAGTCACTTTTCCTGATGTCAGTTCTGTTGATCGCGGCCTCGCTGATGCTGGCCGCATGCGGCGGCAGCGCCGCGCCTACGGCCGCGCCCGCTGACGCCACCAAGCCTGCGGCGGCAGAGCCTACCAAGCCCGCGGCGTCTGCCGGCGCAGTCCAACTCAATTACGTGCTGTGGGATTCCGCGCAGCAGCCGATGTACGAAGCATGCGCCGCTGACTTCACCAAGGCCCATCCCAATATCACCGTCAAGATCACCCAGTCCGGCTGGGGCGACTACTGGAGCTCCATCCAGACCGGGATGGTTGCCGGCAACGCGCCCGATGTGTTCACCGATCACCTGGCCTATTACCCCGAGTTTGCGTCCAAGGGCCAGCTCGTGGATTTGCAGCCGCTGGTTGACCGGGACAAGGTTCCGACCGACATCTACATTGGCAAATTGGCCGAGCTGTGGACGCGTGACGGCAAGCGCTACGGTCTGCCCAAAGACTGGGACACTGTCACCATCTTCTACAATGACGATATGCTGCAGAAGGCCGGCGTTGATCCCAAGATCATGGAAACTTGGACCTGGAACCCACAGGATGGCGGCACTTTTGGCGAGACGATCGCCAGGCTGACTCTCGACAAAAACGGCAAGAACGGCCTCGACCCTGCCTTCGACAAGGCTAATGTCGTACAGGCGGGCTACTGTCCGCAGGGCAATGGCGGCGGCGTCGGCCAGACGCAGTGGAGTTTCCTGTCTGCCAGCACTGGCTGGAGCTCGCAGGATACCATGTGGGGCAGTACGTTCCACTATGACGATCAGCGCTTCATTGACACGATCACGTGGTGGAATTCACTCTACACCAAGGGCTACTCGCTGGCCTACTCTGACCTGATCTCCCAGGGAACGCAGGCGCTGTTCAAGGCCGGCAAGTGCGCCCTGACGACCGACGGCTCGTGGAATATCATGAATTACGTGAAGGACTCCACCTTCAAGGTCGGATTTGGTTTGCTGCCCACCGGGCCCCAGGGACGCAAGAGCATGTTCAACGGTCTGGCCGATTCGATCTGGGTCGGCTCGCCGCACCAGGCCGAGGCGTGGGAATGGGTGAAGTATCTGGCCTCGCCCGCATGCCAGAATGTTGTGGGCAGCTATGGCGTGGTTTTCCCGGCCATTCAGTCGGGCGTTGATGCCGCGGTGAAGGCGCACTCGGACGCAGGTCGCGATGTGAGCGCCTTTACGAAGGAAGCGCTGGATCCCAATGGCACATTCCTCTTCCCCATTGGCGACAAAGCGGCTGAGCGCGGCACCATCATGTCTGCGGCCGAAGAGAGCATTTACCTGGGCCAGGCGACCGACATCGCCGCGAGATTGAAGAAGGCCAATGACGACGTCAACGCCGCCATGAAGCAGTAATCTTAGATCCCCTGTGGAGGATGGTTGTGCGTCGCCTTAGTCCGAGGC
>JBGAVB010000390.1:0-2871 GCA_044228345.1 Anaerolineae bacterium
GCGATCCCGGCGCAGGTTTTGAGATCGTCATCTCGCCGCAGCCCTGCGAGGGGGTTCCCCTTGCGCAGGCTGGCTGCTGCACGAATCATTGGGCAAGCCGGTGACATTCTCGGCGGCGCAGGCCCCTTACCCGGCGAGCCTGCGCAAGGTTGGGCAGATGGCCCAGCCGCCAACCCTCGCAGGGGAACGTGGACATCGCAGCGTTGACGTGCGAGCGCGCCGCGTGCCTCTGAGATCCTCATCCCGCCGCAGCCCTGCGAGGGGGCGTCACACGTCGTAGTAGAGCGCAATTTCGGCCGGGTGCGGGCGGTTGCGCACGCCGTAGTATTCGTCATACTTCGCCTTCGCCCAGTCGGCGATCAGGCCGGCGTCAAAAACGTCATTTTGCAGCAGAAATTCATGATCGCGTTCCAGCGCGTCGAGCGCCTCGCGCAGCGACGCAGGCAGCGGCTTGATCGCCTTACGCTGCTCTTCACTCCAGGTGAAGATATTCTGGTCAATCGGGCCGAAGCCAAGCGCATGCGGGTCCATCTGTTGGCGGATGCCGTCCAGCCCCGCCATCAACTGCACAGCCAGGGCCAGGTAGACGTTGCCGGTGGCGTCCGGCGGGCGGAACTCGAAGCGCGCGGTGTCTGGCTGATCCGCGTACTTGGGCACGCGGATGGCCGCACTGCGATTGCCCAGGCTGAAGAAGGCATTCACGGGCGCCTCGAAGCCCGGCACCAGGCGGCGGTAGGAGTTGGTGGAGGGATTGGTGAAAGCGAGAACGGCCGGGCCATGATGCAGCAGGCCGCCAATGTACCACAGCGCGGTTTGGCTGAGTTTGCCATAGCCGGCCGCGTCGTAGAAGACATTTTGCCCCTGCTTGAACAGGTGCTGATGAAAGTGCATACCGTTGCCGGCCTCGCCGTACAGCGGCTTGGGCATGAAGGTAGCTGTCTGTTCGTGCCGGTGCGCCACCATCTTGGTAACGTACTTGACGATCTGCGTGGCATCGCCGCTGCGCACCAGGCCCATCATTGGCGTTTCGATCTCGCACTGGCCTGGCCCGCCCACCTCGTGGTGGTGATACTTGACCTCGATGCCCATCTCCTCCAGTTCCATGACCATTTCGCTGCGCAGGTTGAAGAGCTGATCTTTGGGCGGAATGACATGATAGCCGCCGTGAAGTGGGATCAAGTGCCCATGCCCACCGCGGCCGCTCTGCCAGGCAGCCTCTTTGCTCTCCACGCGGTAAGACGCGGCGTTGACATCATTTTCAAACGCCACGCTGTCGAAGACGTAGAACTCATACTCCGGTCCCCAGCGGCTCTCGTCCGCGATGCCCCAGGCGCGCATCGTCTCTTCGGCGCGAATGGCGATGTTGCGCGGATCGCGACTGAAGGGCAGTTTGGTGTCGGCCTCGAACGCGGTGCAGATGAAGCTGAGGGTGGGAACATCCCAGAATGGGTCCACGAAGGCCGTGGTCAGGTCGGGGATCAACACCATGTCGCCGGACTTGACCGAGCGCAGGCCCACCGACGAGCCATCGAAACCAACGCCATCACGCATCAGGTGCTCGGTGAACTGGCTTTCCAGCACGGTCACATGGTGCCAACGCCCGGCCAGGTCGGTGAACTTGAGATCAATCATGGCGAACTGCTGTTTGCGCACAAAGGCTTGCGCCTCGGCAAAGGTGGTAAACATCGTCGTTTCCTCCTCGGACAAAGATGATGGCTGACGTTTTTGCAGGCTGCCGTATTATCCTAGCCTGTGTTCGCACAACCGGCAAGGGTATACATCATATAATCCGCCGCGAAAAAACCAGCGCCCATGCAGCACATTGGGCGTGCAGCGCCGGGCCAGGCCGCGCCGCAATTCGGGCGATCAAGATCGCGCAGCAACCACAAGGCCCAACTTGGGTCGGCTGCGCTGCCCAGACAAGGATACGCCCGCCTCACGCGCTGAGGGATGATCGGCTGGCGATGCGGCGCCTGAGCAGCTCATGCGCGCAGGTCGCGACGCTCTCAACGCAGTCGCTTTGCCAGCAGCCTTTGCAATGGTATAATGGGCCGCGACAGGATTCCTGTCACAGAGTCGGGACGTAGATGAACTGTCTTGCGCTGCCGCCCACAGCTCGTCCCAATCATGGCGAGTTTTGGCATGAAACGGATTGTCAGTACGATCATCGCCCCGCGCCTGCGCAGTCGCAGCGGGTGGAGCATTTTCTGGTTGGTCATTCTGCTCGGCGCGGGCGGATGGGGCATCGCGCGCGCGACGCCAGGCGCCGTGGGCAACGCCCTGACAATCACCGTCCTCAGCCCCAACGGCGGCGAGGCCTGGGCCGGGGGACAGACGCATCCGATCACCTGGACAGCGACCGGCGTTATCACCGCCACCAATCCAATCACCCTGCTCGTTTCCTGGAACGGCGGCAGCAGTTGGACCCCCGTCGCAACCGACTTGGCCAACACCGGGATTTATCAGTGGTTAGTCCCGACGCAGAATACGGCCGATGCGCGTATCCGCGCCATCGTGACTGAGCAAGATGGCGCGACCGCCAGCGATGACAGCGACAACGGCTTCATTGTGGACAGTCAGATTCAAGTGCCTGGCGGATTGGGCGGCTCGCCCTATCAAATCTGGACGCGCACGAATGCGTTCACCCTCACGTGGACTAACCCACCGGATTTATCCGGCATCGTGGGCGCCTATTACAAGCTGAACGCGGAACCCCAGGGGCCAACCGATGGCATCTTCGTGCAGACCGCCCTGCCGATTATCCGCAATCTGGCGGCGCCCGGCGACGGCAAGCACAGCATCTACCTTTGGCTCAAGGATCGCGCTGGCAACATCAACGCCGCGCAGCGCAACGCGCTCCTCAACGCTTTC
>JBGAVB010000391.1:0-2858 GCA_044228345.1 Anaerolineae bacterium
TTTCAAGGTCTTGTCGTCCGGGGCCAGGCGCCAAGCGCGCGGTAGGCCGGGTCAGCGTCGTATCGGCGCTGAAAGCCAGGCGCAGGCTCTCACCTGGGCCGGCGCCATGCGCCGTCAACAGCGCCAGGTGATTCAGCCCAGCGTGCAGGCCGTTGGAGTAGACCAGTTCGATGAGAAGGTCATCTAGCTCATCGCCGGTCAGGTCAGCGGCAATGGGCGCTGGGTAACGCCAGTTGCGCCACGTTTCGCCCTGCGGCGTTGTCAGCCTGAGGCTGGCCGCGTCGAAAACCACGCGCCAGGCTGCGCCGTCATGAGCCAGCACGACGAACTGCCCCTGTGGATTCCAGATAACCTGTGACAAATCGGCGTGAAAGCGGAGGAGCAGTTCCTGGCCCGGCGCGGACAGCACATCGGCCTGCGTGACGCCGCCCCATTCCCCGCCTATCCTCGCCCAGGCGCGCAAGAGGCGCTCAGCATCGGCCGGCGTCGCTTCGGGCGCCAGGCACGCAGCCAGCGCGGATGCCGTATCGGCCAGCGCGGGCGCGACATCGCACGCGGCCAGCGGGGCCGGGCGGCAGGCGGTGAGCAGGGGAATCAGGATCAAAAGGCAGCCGAGCGTGCATGATCGAGATCGCTCCATGAAAATCTTTGCCCTCCCAAACGCTCGCGCGGCGGGCGCCGGCTTCTGGCCGACCTGGCATTGGTTCCGCCCAGCATACCAGGCGCGTCAGGCCGTTGCGTGCTTGACGCCCATCGCGGCGATGCGGTTCCGAGGAAGGCCAGCGTTTCTCATCGTATTTCCCAGCGCCAGCTCACCATGCCGCCGCGGCATCTCCGGCTGTGGCGCCGCGGCAGCTCAGCGCATGACGCCCCCTGTAGTTTCTGGTCCCTGATCTCTGATCTCTGATCTCCAATCTCCGACCTGGGCATACCCGCCAGCGAGCTTCAGGTGTATAATTGAACAGGAGGAGATTGCGATGCCTACTGATTCAATTCTCATTCTTGGCGGCTACGGCAACACCGGCCGCTTGATTGCCAGCCTGCTGCTGCAAGAGACCGATTGCCGGCTGGTCGTGGCTGGGCGCTCGCTGGTCAAGGCGGAGGCCGCCGCGGCGGACCTCAATGCGCAGGCCGACCGCCCGCGCGTCACCGCGGCGGCCGCCGATGCTGCGGATGTCAACAGCCTGCGCCGCGCGATGGCCGGCTGCGGGCTGGCGGTCATCGCGTCGAGCACGGCCGATCATGTGACCGAGGTGGCGCGGGCCGCGCTCGACACCAAAACGGACTACCTCGACGTGCAGTTCGCGACGGCCAAGGTGCATGCCTTGCAGCGCCTCGCGCCTGAAATCGAGGCGGCCGGCTGCTGTTTCATCACCGACGGCGGCTTTCACCCCGGCCTGCCCGCGGCGCTCGTGCGCCACGCGGCCGCGCAGTTCGATCACATGCAGCGCGCGGTGGTGGCCAGCGTCATCAAGGAAGACTGGACGCGCCTGGAAATTGGGATCAGCACGGCCGAGGAGATGGTGCGCGAGCTGGCGGGGTACCAGGCGCTGGAGTATCGAGATGGGGCCTGGCGCCAGGCGCGCTGGACGAGCCTGTGGCTGCCGCAGACGATGGATTTTGGCCCGCCGTTTGGCCGCCAATACGCCGTGCCGATGTTCCTGGAGGAAATGCGCGGCTTGCCCGCCCTTTATCCTGACCTGCAAGCCGTCAGTTTCAATGTCGGCGGTTTCAACTGGTTCGTGGATATGCTGGTGTTACCGCTGGCGATGGCTGCCATGCGTATTGCGCCCACGCAGGCGCTCAACCCCATGGCCCGCTGGATGCTTTGGGGCCTACAGCGCTTCTCGCGGCCGCCCTACGGCACCGTGCTGCGGTTGGAGGCCAGCGGTAAGGCGCAGGGCCAGCCCAAGCGCTTCGATCTCACCCTATCTCATGCGGACGGCTATTGGTTCACGGCCATTCCGGTGGTCGCCAGCCTGCTGCAGGTGCTCGACGGCAGCGCGCGACGGCCTGGGTTGTGGTTCCAGGCCTCGATCGTCGAGCCGCAGCGACTTCTACACGACATGCAGCGCATGGGCATCGAGATGCGTTGAGGGGACAGTTCAGAAGGCGCCGATCGGGGTGCGGTTGTAGCGCAGCGAATGTTGGCTGTCAAGCGGCGGATGGTCGGCGTTGGGCTTGACCCAGGTGTAGGAGCCGTCTGAATTGAGCTGGCGCGCCTTGACCGTATCAGCCAGGCAAAGATCAAGAATCTGCTGCCTGACGACTGTCTTCAGCGCCGGGTCCTCCACGGGGAAGAGCGCCTCCACCCGACGATCGAGGTTGCGCTGCATCAAATCCGCGCTGCTCAAGTAAACCTGCTCATCGCCGTTGTTGCGCGCGTAGTAGATGCGGCTGTGCTCCAGAAAACGACCCACAATGCTAATGACGCGAATGGTTTCACTGACGCCGGGTAAGCCGGGCCGAATGCAGCAAATGCCGCGCACAATCAGATCCACGCGTACGCCCGCTTGCGAAGCTTTGTAGAGGTCTTCGATCATGGCCGGATCCAGCAGCGCATTGACCTTGAAAATGAGATGCCCATCCTTGCCGTATTTGATCTCGTTGCGAATCAGGTCGCGGATGGTTTCTCGCAGAGACACGGGCGCCACGCCCAACTTGCGGTAGGTTTTAGGGTTGGAAAAACCAGTTAGGAAATTGAAAACGTCGGAGACATCCGAGGCGATGTCCTCGCGGCACGTCATCAAGCCGAGATCGGTGTAAATGCGCGCCGTGGTCGCATTGTAGTTGCCGGTACCCAAATGGACATAGCGGTGGATGCCGTCGCGCTCACGACGCACGATCAGCGCCAACTT
>JBGAVB010000392.1:0-2854 GCA_044228345.1 Anaerolineae bacterium
TGATCTCAGGTGGAACGCGTCAGCCGCGTCAGGCGTAGCGGGCCGCATGGAGCGCTGAACGCAGAGAAATCATACATCAACAGAGGTGTTCTGTCAAGGCCGCGCAGGGTCAGGGGTGCATTTCAAACTGGATACTGCTGGCGAATTGTGCGGTGGCACATGTCAGGTGGCAGCCTGGGCCAGCAGCAGAAACGGCGCCGTGCGCGTGCGGGCCCGGGGGACACCCCTGAGCCAGTCAGTGATGCGGCGCAAGTTGAGGGCAGCAGCGATCAGGATGTGTTGCAGGTGGGTCTTCGCCAGTCCGATGTAACGTGAACGGCGCAGGTCGGCTGTGCGCACGCCTTGTGATAGCGTGCCTTCGATTCCAGCGCGGGCCGCATACTGTTGTTTGAACTCGGGGGTTTGCTGGCGCTGCCGGGCGTCTTGCAGGGCTTCATATTGCGGTTGCGGACGGATGGTGAGGTTGCGTGGGCCTGTGACAGAGCGGGTACATTGCTGGCGCGCCGGACAAGTGGCACAATCTTCCGGGGCAAAGCGGATATTGATGATGGGGTTATCCAGGCGGTCATGAGTCGCCGACCATTTGCGACTGGTGGCGCCCTGGGGACAGGTGACCTGCTGGGCAACCCAGTCGATGGTGAAACAGGTCACGTCATAGCCGGCCTGAGCGAGCGCTTGCCAACAATGATCGGGCGACACCGGGCCCACGATCGTCGTGTTGTGTTGGGTCGGCCCCTCAACGAGTAAGCCCGCATCGACATAACCGGCATCCAGCAGATGTTCGCACGGCAGTAGCTCCTGGCGGGCCAAGTCGGCGTGGATCTGCGCGGGTGCGTCAAAGTCCGGGGTCGTCGCTGGGGTGGTCAGGACATGGGTGATCAGATGGGGCGCATCATCGTCGCAGGTCTCCGTCACATGCACTTTGTAGCCCAGCCACTCGGTCGTGCGTTTGCGGCTATAGCGCGCTTCGGGATCATAGGGTGAATTGATATGCTGGGCGGCTGGCGGTTGGTCATCCAACGCACGCCAACGCATTGCCGCGTCGCTGGCGACGGCCTCGTATTGCTGCACCCAGATTAGGCGCAGGGTTTCCACGGCGGGGACCTGGCGCAGCCAGGTGGGTGCCCCAGCCGCCCAAATCGCCGTAAGTAACCTGCGGCCATCGGCGCCGATTTGCGCCGCCAGCGCCGTGCGCGCTTCCTGACCCTCTGGCAAGCGATAATCATCGAGCCGCGTCCCGTAGCGTTCCACCCAGGCTGGATCAAGCCGAGGTTGCAGCCATTCCGGCGCCACTACGGCCAAGGTGTTGAGCGCTTGCCGCACGGTCTCGCCCACCAAGACCAGCCGATTGACTTGGCGCACCGCCGCCAAGACATGCGTCGAATCGGTGCGTTGCCGCCCGCGGGCTTTGAGGAGGCCCACGGCTTTGAATCGGTTCAGCAGCGTGTCTAGCAACTGCTGCTCGCCGTGCCCGGCGACCACGCGGCTACGAAACTCGCTCAGTACGGAGGCGTCAAAGCCAGCATCGCTGAGTTCCAGGCTCAACGCATATTTCCAGTCGATGCGACTGCGCACCGCGTCAGCCGCTTGGGCATCCGACAACCCTTCGGCGAACTGGAACACCAAGACCAGCGCCAGCCGCCAGGGGGTCTCGGCCGGCTGCCCGCGCGTCGGAAAGAGCGCCGCAAAGTCCTGATCCGCATAGAAGGTACCTAATTGGTCGCGCATGGTCATGTAGCGGTTACCGTGTGGAAACGCAGCCCGCGCCGTCGTCGCTGTCAGGGTGGGCACGTCGGGGATCGTCTGGGGCTGGAGTGACATAAACGCCTCCGGTCTTGCGCAAAAGATGTGGCCTGAGCCAGGCACAATGTACACCAGACTAACGCCCCGACGCAAGTTTGCCTCCTGATGAATTCGCCAGCAGTATCTATTGATGTCAGCAACCCCGCCAACCCCGTGCGCCGCGGAGGGTATGACACACCTGGCCGTGCCGTAGACGTGGCGTTGGTCGGTAGCCTGGCTTACCTCGCCAACGAGGTCAGTGGCCTACAGATCATCGACGTAAGCAACCCGGCCAACCCCGTGCGCCGCGGAGGGTATGACACCCCGGGCTACGCCGCAGGTGTGGCCGTGGCTGGCAGCCTGGCCTACGTCGCCGACGGGTATAGCGGCCTGCAGATCTTCGACGTAAGCAACCCCGCCAACCCCGTGCGCCGCGGTGGGTATGACACCCCGGGCGACGCCATCGGCGTGGCCGTGGCTGGCAGCCTGGCCTACGTCGCCGATGGGGGCAGCGGTCTACTGATCATTGATGTCAGCAACCCGGCCAACCCCGTACGCCGTGGCGGGTATGACACCCCGAGCGTGGCCTCGGGCGTGGCTATTGCCGGTAGCCTGGCCTACGTCACCAACCTCGGCAGTGGCCTTGTAATCCTGCAATGGCGCGCTGCTTCGCCGTCCGATGTCTGGCGCGCGGAGTTCTGGAACAACGAGACCCTCATTGGCACACCGGCCCTGGTACGCAGCGATGCCGTCATCGACTTTGAATGGTGGGACGGATCGCCGGCCGCCGGGGTCAACAGTGATCACTTCTCTGCGCGTTGGACGCGGCAGGTGAATTTCAGCTCCGCCGGCGCCTATCAGTTCCGTATCTTACGCGACGATGGCGCCCGGCTGTGGATTGACGGACTCCCGGTCTTCAGCGCCTGGCGCGGGGGCCGTGAGGAGCACACGTTCTCTTATTACCTGGCGGCCGGCAACCATGAACTGCGCTTCGAAATGTACGAGATTGATGGCGCAGCCCGCGCCGGCCTCTCCTGGACGCGCCTGACGGAGGGCGTCTTGCCGGACACTG
>JBGAVB010000393.1:0-2843 GCA_044228345.1 Anaerolineae bacterium
CCTGCGCATTCTGCTGCGCTAACTCGATCATCTCCCGATTGGTGCCGCTCCAGCGCACCAGGCATTTGCCCGATGCTTCGCAGAAGGCCAGGCCGAATTGAATGCCGGGCACGGTGTTGATCAGCGCCTCATGAATATCCTCGACAGTCTTGATGAAATGTGATTGACCGAGGATCACATTGATGGCCTCTGGTTTTGCGATCTGAATGGTAGTCAGTTCCATGATTCACGCGTCCTTTGTCAGCTATCATCGCGCCGGCCGGGCCGACCGGACGCCCTGCACGCAAAGCGGCGACGGCAAGCCGTAGCGGCGCCGCCTTCTTCCAGTCCTATTATACACGAAGCGGTGGAAGAGGTGCGAAGCCGTACGCAATAGGGCACAGGCTTCTGATCTCGCCATTCATGGGTTTGGCATACGCCGATCCAGGGGAATGCCATGAATACAACGGTGATTTTTCATGAGTGAACGCCGTCCAATGCCCAGAAAAATGACGCCGCTCATTCTGTTTTCATGCCAACAGGAGGCAAGCATCGGGTGAACAGCAACGAATCGCCAACAAGCTTCGCAATAGGATCAGCCGCTTGGGCGCGCACGGGGGAACCAGTGGAGAATTATTTACAGACAGCCGAGGAAGTCTTGGCCGCCTTGACTGTGCGTGCAGATCGCGGCCTGCTTCCAGCCGAGGTGGAACAGCGCCAACGCGCCGTAGGCTATAATGAGTTGATCGAGCGGGGCGCGAAAGGCGCGTGGCGCATCCTCTGGGAACAACTGACTGCCGTGATGGTTGTCATTCTGATTGTGGCAGCCGTGGTTTCCGGATTGGTAGGCGATCTCAAAGATGCGATTGCCATTCTGGCGATTGTGGTGCTTTACACGCTGCTTGGCTTCAGTCAGGAATACCGCGCGGAGCAGGCGATGGCTGCGCTCAAGAAACTTTCGGTGCCGATGGTGCGCGTGCGACGTAACGGCCAGGTGCAGGAGATGTCGGCCCGCGAGTTAGTGCCTGGCGATATTCTGCTGCTGGAGGCCGGGAATCTGATACCCGCGGATGCACGTCTGCTGGAAGCGGCCAATTTGCGTATTCAGGAAGCCACCCTGACCGGCGAATCGGAGCCAGTGGAGAAGAAGATCGCGCCCATGACCGGCGAAAACCTGCCGTTGGGTGATCGGCGCAACATGGCTTACATGGGCACGATCATCACCTACGGCCGCGGCCTGGCCGTGGTGACGCACACCGGCATGAACACAGAACTGGGCAAAATCGCCGATCTGATTCAGTCGGCTGGGCACGAGCAGACACCCCTGCAGCGCCGCCTGGATCAGCTCGGGAAACAGTTGGCCGTTGTCGCGCTCGTCGTCGCCGCGCTGGTCTTCATGCTGGGCGTTCTGCGCGCCGAAGACGTGCGCCTGATGTTCATGACTGCCGTCAGCGTGGCCGTGGCCGCGCCGATGCGCAGGATCTGGTCGGCTTGCGCCGTCGTGACGATCACACTGGCCTTGGGCGCCCGCCGTATGCTGCAGCGCAATGCGCTGATCCGCAAGCTGCCCGCTGTGGAAACTCTCGGCTCTGTCACCGTCATCTGCTCAGACAAGACCGGCACCCTGACCGAGAACCGTATGACCGTGACCATCCTCGACGTGGCGGGGCGCCAGCTCGATCTGGATGAAACCATGCGCCAGCACGCGCCGGCGCTCGGCGCGGAAGATCAGCATGCCATCTGGCTCAAAGAACAGCCGGCCTTAGCCCTGCTGCTGACGGGCGGCGCGCTGTGCAATGACGCGTTGCTCAAGCCAGACCCGCAGGCCGGTCGGTTTCACAGTCTGGGCGACCCCACCGAAGGCGCACTGCTCGTGGCGGCGGCGCAGACCGGCCTCTGGAAAGATCAACTGGATCAGACCTTCCCGCGCATTGCAGAAGTTCCGTTTGATTCTGAGCGCAAACGCATGACGACGGTCCACCAGGTCCGCCTGCCGACGGAGGAGCGCAGCGACGGAGATGGCCTGGCGCTGATCTCGGCTCAGGTCAGCCGTCACCCGGTTGTCGCCTTTACGAAAGGCTCAGTAGATGGCCTGCTGGAGATCAGCCAAGCCGTTTGGGTCAACGGCGCCCAGGAACCGCTGGATGAGCAGTGGCGGTCACGCGTGGCTGCGGCTAATCAGCGGCTGGCACAGCAAGGTATGCGCGTCCTGGGCGTGGCCTGGAAGCCGCTGGAGGCCGCCCCGCGCGACGATGAGATGGCGGCGATGGAGCAAGGCCTGATTTTCATTGGCCTGGTGGGCATGATGGACCCGCCGCGCGCCGAAGTGAAAGCGGCCGTGGAGACCTGTAAACAGGCCGGCATTCGCCCGGTCATGATCACGGGCGATCATCCGCTGACCGCGCAGGAGATTGCGCGCCAACTCGGTATCAGCGATAGTGGGCCGATCCTCACCGGGCAAGAACTCGAACGCATGACCGCGACGGAGCTGCGCGCGCGGGTGGAGGATGTCTCCGTGTACGCGCGCGTGTCGCCCGAACACAAGCTGCGCATCATCAGCGCGCTGCAGGAGCGCGGGCACATCGTGGCTATGACTGGCGACGGCGTTAACGACGCGCCAGCCCTCAAGCGCGCCGACATTGGCGTCGCGATGGGCATCACCGGAACTGATGTCTCCAAAGAAGCGGCGGATGTAGTGCTGCGCGATGACAATTTCGCCACCATCGTCAAAGCCGTTCAACAAGGCCGCATTACCTACGCCAACATCAGTCGCGCGGTGGGCTACTTGCTGACGGCGAGCTTAACATCTGTAGTAGCCATTATGCTGGGCCTGCTGGCCAACACAGGCCTCTTCCTTGAGCCTT
>JBGAVB010000394.1:0-2560 GCA_044228345.1 Anaerolineae bacterium
GGTCAGTTCGAAGCCGCGGCGCCACCATGAGCGTTTGGCTGGCCTTGAATTCGTCTTGTTTTGCATGGTTGAAAGGTTTCAATCCGCCGCGATCGGCTGCGTCAATGTGAGACCGGCGGTCATCGCCTCGTCGAAAGCGCCCATAAAAGTCCACCAGTTGCTGAGCGGCCGGTCGCGCCAGCTGAGACCATGGTTTGCGCCCGGCAAGTTCTGCATCCAGAAGACAAACCAGGCCAGGCTGTCGCTTTGCCAGCGGCTGCAGTTCAGCAGTTTGCGCGGCCCGCTGCCTTCGGGGGTCCAATCCTCGATATCGGTGTAGACGTAGGTTGGGTTGGCCCAGTCATAATCGCGCACGCCGTTGGGTGGAAAATGCGCCCAACCACAGCGCCCCTCGCCGGTCTTCCCCACAAACCGATCCCAAAAAAGGTGGCGATCCACATGTCCCAGAACCGCTTCGATCTGGTGCATGTGGTCTTCCACGGCTTCGGACGGGCCGCGCTGATAGTTGTAGTGATAGACGGTGTAGGTCTTGCTCAGCAGCGGTAAGTCGTACGGGTCACGGTCGCTGTTGCTGATATCGCCAAACGGCCCGGCCATGTTCGATTCCCAAATGTCAACCACGCCGCCATGGTATCCCCAAATCCAGACCTCTTTGATGCCTTTGCCCTCGACCCACGTGCGAATATCAATCCGCTCCATGATCGCGTGGTAGTCGGTCATCGGTGCGCGATGATTGGGCTTGGGCCAGGTAGGCAGTGGCTCCAGGAACTCCAGCGTATCCACCACCCGGTAGTGCAGGCTTGGCTGCGCATCGGGCTCGCGATAGCCATGATACGTGCTTCCCCGTTCCAGGGCCTGCACCACGCGGCCGGTGGTTTGGACGGTATGCCGGCGCACCTGGTCAAGCGGCGCATCCACATCGCCGGTAACGCTCACATCCACGCGGCCGTGGCGCGTGGGGAAGAAATTGACGACCAGCACTGGAATCTCAAACGGCGCGGTCAAAGCCGCGGGCAGAGATGAGCCGATGGGTGCAACCGCCGGCCGCGGCGCGGCGGCCGGCATCAACCCACGCCCTGTCCAGCGCGCCAGCGCGTTGCGGAACCTGCCAGCCATGACAGCCATTACCTCGACGTGGTCCGGCGCCGCAGCCGCGGCGTGCTGCTTTGTCCCTGCGCGCCCATCAGATGATGCGCAGTTCGGGATCCGGCTGCATAGACATCACGCTAATGCGCGCGGCGATGGCTTGCGCCAGGTCACGGAACGCTTGGCTCTGAGGCGAGCTGGGATCCACCGCCACGATGGGCTGGCCCACATCGCCGCCGCTGCGGATGGCCGAATCGAGCATGATGCGCCCCAGGAAGGGCACGCCCAACTGCCGGGCCGCGACTTCGCCGCCGCCGATGCCAAAGATATCGCCGGCCATATTTTCCACAATGCCGAGCACAGGCACTTCGAGCTTGCGAAAGGCCGCCAGCCCGCGCGTCGCATCGGCCACCGCCACCTGCTGCGGGGTGCTGACGATCACGCCGCCGACCAACGGCACCGACTGCGCCAGGGTCAGTTGCGCGTCGCCGGTGCCTGGCGGTAAATCTACGACGATATAGTCCAGGTTGCCCCAGTTGACGTCGGTGAAAAGCTGGCGAATGGCGCTGTGCAACATCGGCCCTCGCCAGATCAAGGCCTCGCCAGCCGGCATCATGAAGCCCATGGACATCACTTCGACGCCGTAGGCCATGGGCGGCACCAGCTTGTTGTTGCGTGGGCTGGGCATGGCGTTGACGCCCATCATCATCGGGACGTTGGGGCCATAGATGTCCGCATCCAGAATGCCGACGCGCGCGCCCATCTGCGCCAGGGCCACGGCCAGGTTGACGGCCACTGTGGTCTTGCCGACGCCTCCCTTGCCGCTGCCTACCGCCAGGATGTTCTTGACCGGGATGGCCAGCCGGCCGGCAATCCGCCGATCGGTCATGACATTCGCATCGAAGCGGACGTGCACCTGCTCCACGCCGGGCACGGCGGCGACGGCAGCCTTGGCCTCATTCTCGATCTGCGAGCGCAGCGGGCAAGCCGGCGTCGTCAGCACGATCGTGAATCCGACCTCTTTACCTGCAATCTTGATGTCCTTGATCATGTTCAACGTCACCAGGTCGCGGTGCAGTTCTGGCTCCATGACGTTGCTCAACGCGCGTAAAATCTCTTTTTCGGTTACTTGATTATTCTTTCCCAACATATTCCTATCCTCGAACAGTATTCCCGCGGCGATCAGCCCGCGGCCATGACCTTCTGCGCCACCTGGCGCCCGATCTCCACAGCGTAGTTGGTGCCGCGATCCCAGGGGTAAACCTGGCTCATACTGGCAAAAAAGAGGCCAGGAATGGGTGTTTGCAGCGGCGGGATCAGCGCGGAGTAGTTGACCGGCGGCACCGGCTGCGCGTAGGTGGCTTTGTGCACCCAGGCCTCGCGCACCCAATCCGGTCGGAAGTCAGGATTGACGCGGGCCAGGGCGGGCAAGAAGATGTCCAACAACTGCTGGTTGCTCATGCTGAAGTAGGGA
>JBGAVB010000394.1:2570-2817 GCA_044228345.1 Anaerolineae bacterium
GGGGTCAAGGTAATCGCCCAGGTAAATGATATGATCGCCGCCGTAGTGCGCCGTTTCCATGTAGTTGGTGTGTTCCACCAACGCCAGGAAGGGAAAGCCTTCGGCCTTGGGGATATTGAGCCAGTAAACATCCTTCATCAGGCTCTGCTTCAGCGCCAGGGTCATGACGACCGCGCCCATGCTCTTGAGCTGCCCCAACTGCGCCAGGTAGGCTGGCGGCAGATCAGGCGCCAGGCGCGTGAGGAGG
>JBGAVB010000395.1:0-2796 GCA_044228345.1 Anaerolineae bacterium
CCCCCCGAGGAAAGTTAAATGCGTATGCGTATAGCATAAACACGTTGGACGTTCATGTGCTCCTTCATATCGTTTGGGGTTTTCATCACATCCTTCCGTCCTCCATCATCCACGCCATCATCTGCGGCGTCGTGTAGACATCCGGCGCGGGCACGTCCTTTTCCAGGCCAATAATGCGGCCGACCTGGCGCACATACGCGCGGCTCAGACGTTCGAGTTCGCCGGCAGACATTTCCTTCGGGTTGCAGATGATGCCACCCTTGCCGCCGCCCAGGGGAATGTCCACGACGGCCGTCTTCCAGGTCATCCACGCGGCCAGGGCGCGCACGGTGTCAATGGTCTCATCAGGATGGAATCGCAGACCACCCTTTGTGGGGCCACGCGCGTCGTTGTACTGCACGCGGAAGCCGTGAAAAACTTTGGTGGTGCCGTCATCCATCTTGACGGGCAGGGAAACGTGGAGTTCGCGGATGGGCCAGCGCAGTAGTTCATGCACCGCCGGGTCGAGTTTCAAAATCGCGGCGGCCTCGTCGAGTTGGCGCTGTGCAATCTCGAAGGGGTTAGGCTTGTTGGTTTCCATACTTGCTCCTCATACATCATTGTACAAAGATCGGCCTGTCTGGCCTCGGTGGCGCTGGGCAAGCCGTGCGCACAGCCGTGCGCGGACATTACGTCAAAATCAAACAATAACGGCGGTGGTGTGAGCGTCTTGGAATTCGCGTCAACGAGAAGTGAAAGCCGTCGGACGTACCAGGCGTGAGAGGAAAGAAACGAGATCGCTGCCAACGCAAAGGCAGCGCAACCGGGAAGCCGCCGTAGGTGCGTGTAGGCCTCCCCACATGACGGAAAGCGGCACCGCTTGCGATCAAGCGGTGCCTGATGAGGATATCTGGCACATGACAATACGCAACGTTCACGGGCCTTGGCTCCATTGACAGGCCATCCGGATGGCTCCACGCGCCACCGCATGAAAACTGCTTGCGGGCCGATTGTAGCATAGCGCCTGGTCCATGCCAATGATTTAGGTCATGTGCCCCAAAAACCGACCTCTGGCGCCCGGCCCATACCTACTTTTTCTTCGAGCTTTTCTTCTCGCCCTTGATCTTCAGAATGTCGGGCACGTAGTCTAACTCACGGGAAAGGCCCTCCACCACCGTGCGCAAGACCCTGACGCGCGCCCACCATTTGTTGTTGCCTTCGACGATCGTCCAGGGCGCAGAGAGCGTGCTGGTCTTGAGCAGCATCTCGTCCACGGCCTCTTCGTAGCGATCCCACTTTTCACGGTTGCGCCAATCCTCGTCGGTCAGCTTCCACACTTTGTAGGGCGTGTCTGCGCGCTCCGTGAAGCGTTTGAGTTGTTCTTCTTTGCTGATGTGAACCCAGAACTTGAAAACAACGGTCCCAAAATCCACCAGCTGCCGTTCGAACTGGTTGATCTCGCGGTAGGCCCGTTTCCATTCGACCTCGCGGCAGAAGCCCTCGATGCGTTCTACCATGACGCGACCGTACCAACTGCGATCAAAAAGGGCGATCTGTCCGCGTTCGGGCAGGCGTCGCCAGAACCGCCACAGGTAATGATGGGTCTTGTCCTCGCCCTGGGGCGCGGCAATGGAATAGACTGCATAGCCGCGCGGATCAAGCTTCTCTGTAATGCGCTTGATAGCGCCGCCCTTGCCGGCCGCATCCCAACCTTCGAAGACCATGACGACGGGGCGTTTTTGTACATAGACCTGGTAGCCTAGTTGGCTCAGGGCAACCTGGTAGCGGACCACCTGTTCGATGTACTCTTCCTCAGTTAGACTGAGCGTCAAATCTACTTGTGATAAAATCGAAGACATGGCTGCACCTCTATGCGAACCCACTCAATCTAAGTCGTCGTCGTCATCGTGGGACAAGGCGTCGGTTTCCGACTCCTCAGCCTCATTGCCCGCCATGCGTGCAATGCCTGGCGTGTTCACATCGGCCGTGGCCGCCTCTTCAGCCGCGGTTTTGCCAGCCAGCGGCGACTCGCCGGCATCAGTGCCGGCGTCAGGTAGAGGGGAAATGACCGACTCCGGATCAATACCACGCAGCTTCAAGCCTTTTGCCAGCGCGTCCGCCACCGCCGTGAAGACTCGCCACCAGGTGTAGTGCTGATCGGTGGCCTCCACAATGGTCCAGGGCGCCCATTCGGTCTCCGTGGTCTCCAGCATCTCCTCCACCGCCAGCAGGTATTTGTCATACTTGCGATAGTGTTCCCAGTCTTCCGGCTGCACATGCCAGCTTTGCAGTGGGTCTTTTTCCAGGGCTTTGAAACGACGGCGCTGCTCTTTCTTGCTGATATGCATCCAGAGCTTCGCAATGATATGACCGTCATCGGCCAGCGTGCGTTCGAAATCAACAATATCGCGGTACGCTTTGCGCCATTCGGTCTCTGGCGTCAGCTTTTCGACACGTTCCACCAGTACGCGGCCATACCAACTGCGATCAAAGATGGCAATCTGACCACGGTTCGGCAGCTTGTTCCAAAAACGCCACAGCCAGGGATGATTTTGTTCATAGGTGCGCGGCGCGCGTATCGGCCACACCTTGAAACCACGCGGGTCGAGTCGCTGCGTCAGCAAATTGATGCTGGTGCCTTTGCCTGAGGCATCCCATCCTTCGAAGAGAACGATGGTTGGAATACCAGTATCGTACGCAGCTTGCGCTAATTCGTAGAGACGATGCTGGAGTGGGCGGCGCATCTCCTTCCACTCTTTGCGTTTCATTTCTTTGGCAAGATTGATCTTTTCCAGCACGAGTACCTCCTCATGACAG
>JBGAVB010000396.1:0-2795 GCA_044228345.1 Anaerolineae bacterium
GAATGTCGGCAAAACTGGCATTGTCGAACGTGGTGATGCACGGCTTGATCGCGCTGACCATCTCCTTCGCTTCTGTCCAATGCGCCGGGTCGGTATCGTTCATGGAATAGCCCTTGAGTTTGAGCGCGGCGCCCATCACCTCGCGCGCATCGTTCAGCATGCTCAGCCCCCTAAATCCGCACGCCTTCTTGGCGTCGAAGATGTCCTCCCAGCCGTCAATGGCTTCGCTGACGCGTTTGGTGTTGTAAGCCAGGCCAGTCGTACCCCACTGATACGGAACAGACACTTTCTGCTCCGGGTCATAGGGCGGATTGCGGAACATGGGGTTGATGTTTTGGGCGTTGGGAATATGGCTAAAATCGAGGGTGGCGAGTAGATTCAATTCGCGCATGACCGCGATCATGTAGTCCGAGGGAATGATGAGATCATAGCCGCTGGCGCCCGCCTGTAGTTTAGCCAACAAATCCTCATTGCTGGCAAACGTATCTTGCACGACCTTGACGCCGCAGGTTCGCTCAAACTCAGTCAGAATGGCGTCGTCCATGTAATTCGTCCAGTTGTAGAAGTGGAGCGTCTTGGCCAGTTTACTCTTGTCTCCGCAGGTCGCAGCCGCGTCGGCCGGCGGCGCCTGATCCACAGCCGTTGGCGCGGAGATGGGCGTCGCCGCCGGCGTGCTCGATCCGGCCTGGCACGCAGCCAGGAGCACGCTGAGAAAGGCAAGGCCGATCAGGCCTCGTGTCCACAACCGATTGATCGGCAGTAAGAAACGCATGATGATCCTCCCTTGAAAATGCGTCGCTGTCGCTGAGCCATTTTCATCCGCAGAGGTGAGCCTTGGCTCATAGACAACTCCTTTGATCTGTGCTGGCGTCAGGTGCGACGCTGCAACACCAACGATGCAACCACGAGCACCACCGACACAACCAGCATGAGCGCGGACAGGGCGTTGATCTCCGGGGTCACGCCGGTCTTGATCATGCCGTAGACTTGGATGGGCAGCGTGGTGGTGCCAGGGCCAGTGGTGAAAAACGTAATCACGAAATCGTCCAACGACAGGGTGAAGGCCAGCAAGGCCCCGCCGACGATGCCAGGCATGATCAGCGGCAGCGTCACCCGGCGAAAGGTCTGCCATTCATTGGCGTACAGGTCCTGCGCAGCCGTACAAGTCCTGCGCTGCCTCTTCCAGCGTGCGATCCAGGCCAGCGACGCGCGCCCGCACCACGACAGCGACGTAGGAGACGCAGAAGGCGACATGGGCGATAATGACCGTGCCGAGTCCAAGCTGAACACGCGTCAGGATGAAGAAAAGCAGCAGCATAACCGCCATCGCAATTTCGGGAATGATGATCGGCAGGTAGAGCAAGGCATCGAAAGAGAGCTTGCCCCAAAAGTCGTAGCGTTCCAACGCCAGCGCGGCCATGGTGCCAATAACGGTCGAAATGGCCGTGGCGAGGAGCGCCACCAACAAGCTGTTGCGCAGCGCCAGCCCAATCGCACGATCGTTGAAGAGCACCTGGTACCAGCGCAGGGAGAAGCCTTCCCAGGACGAAGCGTAGCGAGACGCATTGAAAGAGAACAGGATCAGGATCACGATCGGCGCGTACATGAACAGGTACATGAGCCACGCGTTGAGATTCAGCGATGGTTCGAGCAAGCGCCCAAACCAGTTGCCGCGCGTGCGCAGTGACATGCGCGTCACGGATGCGGGGCCAGTCATGTGGACGCCATCCAAAGAGAACCTGTCATACGCTGGCGCGTCCTCCTTGCCGGAAGTAGATCAAGGTGCCGATGAGCATCACGGCCATGAGCACGAAAGAGACGGCGGAGCCAAAGGGCCAATCGCGCGCGGTCAGGAACTGCTGCTGGATCAGGTTGCCGAGCATGACCGTGCGCGCGCCGCCGAGGATGTCCGGGGTGACGAAGGCGCCCAGGCAGGGGATGAAGACCAGGAGCGAGCCAGCCAGGATGCCGGGCAGGGTCAGCGGCAGAATAACGCGGCGAAAGGCCTGAAAATCATTCGCGTAAAGATCGTTCGCAGCCTGCACCAGGCTGAAATCAAGCCGCTCGACTGCGGCGTAGATGGGTAGAACCATCTCTGGCAGATAAGAATAGACCAGGCCAATGAGCACCGCAAACTCGGTGAAGAGCATGGGAACCGGTCGGTTGGTCAGCCCCAAGCTCATGAGCAGAGAGTTGATCGGCCCCTCGTTGCTCAAGATGACGCGCCAGGCATACGTGCGCACCAGGAAGTTGGTCCAGAAGGGAATCACCAGCAGCAGCAGCAAGAGGCCGCGGCGCTGCGGCCCGCGGCGGGCGATGAAGTAGCCCAGGGGATAGCCAACTGCCAGGCAGAGCAGGGTGGTCAGCCCGGCGATGCGCAGCGAGCGCACGAAAATACGCACGTACAGGGAATCGAACACGCGTGCGTAATTGCCCAGGTTGAAGTCCCAGATGACCTGGCCGTAGATGCCGCGCGTCAAGAAACTGTAGATGAAGACGATAACCAGGGGAACCGCAAAAAAGAGGATGAGCCACAGCAGCGCCGGCGTGATCAATCCGATCACGATTAACACGCGGCTCTGACGCAAACGCTGCACAAGTTGGGTCATCGCACGTCAGTCCTTCAACGCCAACGCGTTTTCAGGGCGCCAGCTCATGAATGCGCTGTCGCCTGGGGCATAGTAGGCCTGGGCATCCAGGGTGGAGATGGTGTTCTGCTCCCACACGTCGAGACGCCGACCGTTGGCGTCGCGCACGATGATGCGGGTGTCTGAACCGACATAGGCAATCATTTC
>JBGAVB010000397.1:0-2793 GCA_044228345.1 Anaerolineae bacterium
CCTGGATGAGCGGTTCAGAAACCCCAAGCCCATTGACGCGATTTTCAACAATTTGCTTGGCCGTCTGAATGGCCTCACGATCAACCGTCTGGCCGGCCGGTACGTCAGCTTCGAGCAGCACCTGCAAACCGCCGCGTAAATCGAGGCCTTCCTTGATCTGCAAATCCCGTGTGCTGGCCGGCTGCCAGAAGAGCAGGTCGGTTAGCCACTTGGGATGCTGCAAGGGCAGGGCAAGGTAAATCCCAATCGCAGCTAAGATAATAGTGGTAATAAGGAATCCGTTCGTACGGTCTCGCATGAACTCGTCTTCTCCTCGCGGTTCGATTGCAGCTTAGCTGCCTGGCAAACAGGGCGATTATAGTCTACGCCCTATGTCCTGTCAAAACAGCCAGCCGATTTGATTCTGACGGCTGCGGTTGATCACCCCTTATCCGCCATTCCTGCGCGCTGTGCACCGATACGGTTCAGAAAGGAGACGACGGCGGCCGTCACTTCCTCAGGCGTTAATTCGTCGGTCGGCAGATACAGATCGCAATGGGCGCGCGCATGGGCCAGGCGGCCTCGCTCCTCCGCCAACCACGCCTCCACGGGTTCCTGCGTGCGCCGGCGCTGCGCCACGGTGGCTGGCTGCGCATCGAGGTAAATCAGCACATCCGGCGGGTTCAATCTGCGCCACAGATCGGGTACGTACGAATGTTCCTGCGCGCAAGGCAAGACGTGGTATCCTGCCGCGCGCAGGTGCAGGAGCAGGGTGCTTTTGCCAGCCGCGCAGACGCCAACCAGTTTGATTTTGGTTGGCGTGGGTGGCAGCGGATTGCTTGCGGTCATGATCATCCGTGGGCCGCGCGCTCGCGGCGGCCGGCGCGGCTAGGGTAAGGGAAAACTGGCGGTCAACCGCCGGGCATCGTCGTTGCGCGTGTAGGGCACGATCTGGACCACCAGGACGCTCATGTCGTCGTCCGGCCGGCCCTTATCCAGGCGGATGCTTTCGGCCAGGATCGCGTCAGCCAGGCCCTGGGCCGTCGTGGGCGACGGCGCATCCTGCAGATGGGTGCGCAGCACACCGAGCAGATTAAGCGGCTGTCCATGCCGATTACCGGCTGACCAGATCCCATCGGTAAAAACGACCAGCGTCAGACCGACTTCGAGGGGGAGTTCGACAATCACCGGTTTCGTGTTCGGGTAGATGCCGATCACCTGGCTCGGTTGATCGAACAAGAGAATCTCTGCGCCGCGCGCCACGATGGCCGGGCACTGACTGTTGCGCGAGACCACGATCGTGTTCGTCGCCAGGTCAATGGACACGATATGCAGTTCGGCCGAAACCTGGCTGCGGCGATGCGTGCGCAGGTAGTCGTGCGCCGCACGCGCCGCCACGCCATCGCGCGCGCCTTCGGCCAGGAGGGCAATGGTCTTACGAACCACCAGGTTGCTGATGATTTTTGCGCTGCGGCCGCTGCGCTGACCGTCGGCCAGGACCAGGGATACCCCGCCGTGCGGCCGTTCAGTCATTTCCAGCGTGTCGCCGCTTTCACCGCTGGCGTACTTGCCGGTCTTTGCCGCCGCGATCTGCAGTTCCATGCAAACTCACTCCGTGGATCAGTGTTTGGGACAGCCTGGCGCGTTCATGTCTTTGTGTGAGATCCCAGGTTCCGGCTTGCCCAGGTCAGGAAATGACGACGGTCAATTGAACGCTGGCGCGCGCAGCGCCATCATGGCGCGAAACCGCCTCCAGGATGACGATCGTCGAAGCGCCGCTGGCCGCGCCGGGCGGCGCGGTCATGCGCACCTGCGCAGTCTGCACGCCGCCGGGGGATAACGTCACTTCCGTGGCGTTGTCGGTGAAGCAGCGATCGCCCTCTGCGCCGTTCAAGCACAAGAGCAAATGCCAGCCCGCCGGCAGACTGCTGCTCAAGTTAATCGCAATCTGATCGGTCGTGTTGCCCGTGTTTTCGATGCCCAGCGACGCGACTTGATGCTCGATGCCGTCGGCCGCGAGCGTGACTTGGCTGTTGCTGCCGTTGATGCGCACACCCCACTGCGGCGTAACCGTTGGCGTTGCCGTGGGCAGGTTGGTGGGGGTCGGCGTTGCGGTGTAGAACGGCGTTGCCGTGGCCGTCGGCGTGACCGAGGGCGTAGGCGTGCCGCGCACCTGCACATTGGCAACCCACACCTGGTCGGTCAGATCATGCAGAACCACACGGAGATAGTAGTCGGTATCCTGCACGGGACAAACCTGACGTGAGCCAACGCCGGTGACGCCCGTTTCCGTCCCATCCACTTCCAGGTAGACCGCCTCGATTCCGGCGGTATTCCAGCGCAGCGTGGAACACTGCCCCAACAAAATGGTGCGCGGCGCCGCGGAAAAGTTGATGATAGGCGCCAAAGGCTCGGTCGGCGCCAGGGTGGGTGTAGGCGGAACAAAACCAGTTGGGGTGGCGGTAGCGCCCAAATTGGGCAGCGGCGTCGGCGTCTCTGTTTCCAACACGCCAGGGAGAACCGTGCCGTCGAGCGGCGTGGGCCGCCGGGTGGGCGTGGGGCGCGCGGTCAAACTAAACGGCGGCGGCTCCAGGGTGCCGGCTTCGGCGGTCAGCCGCGCCACGGCGGTCACCGTGGCAAAGGCAGCCGCGACATCCGGAGCAATCGTGGGCGGCGCCGGGGTTGGCGTAAAGGTCGCAGGGCGAATGGTCACTGGGCCGGCCACAACCGGCGTCGGTTGGTCCATGCGCACGCGGGTAGTCCACGAGCGCCAGGCGAGGAAACCGCCGATGACGACCAGGCAAGCAACCAAAG
>JBGAVB010000398.1:0-2782 GCA_044228345.1 Anaerolineae bacterium
TCACCGGCGGCGCGGTGGTCAGGGTGATTGATGCGAGAATCACCGATGTAGTAAGTGGTTGGGTCCTGTAGGATGACAGTGTCCGGGCGATGCAAGCGAATTTGCCGCACCAGGTCTTCACGGAGGTGCATGTCGGGAAACAGCTCACCATCATGATAATCAAGAAACACGACTTCTTTGACGCCCAACAGCGCCGCGGCCGCGCGTTGCTCGGCCATGCGCAGGTCGGTCAGGCGTTCTCGCGTCATGTCAGGCGCATCACTGCCCTTGTCGCCGCGCGTGATGACCACGTAGGTCACGGCACAGCCGGCGCGCGCCCAAAGCGCAACCGTACCGCCGCAAAAAAATTCTGGATCATCAGGGTGCGCCATGATTATCAGGGCGCGTTGCGGTAAATGCTCGCTCATGATTCACCCCAAAAGAACCCCTGTCACTCACCAAAAAAGAACCCCTGCGGACAGGCAGAGGTTCCCGATCTCATTCTCGACCTCATCTCAAAGGATGAGCGTCACTTCGCGTTATAGCCAGGCCCGTCGCTGAAGAACCTGGCGTTAATCTCCGTAGAGGCAAAATACTGCGGTTCCAGGTCTTCTTCTGGGCGAATGGCATCAACAGGGCACTCTGGCACACAAGCGCCGCAGTCAATGCAGGTGTCAGGGTCAATGTAGTACCAGGGCCACTCGTCCTCGGGCTGACCGGGAACGATGCACTCCACCGGGCAGACTTCTGCACAGGCGCCATCGCGTATGCAGAGGTCAAAAATCACATGGGTCATGAATTGATTCTCCTTCTTGGACGTAGAGAATACAGCAATTTAGGGATATGTTGTGGCTTGCCTTACACGCACCGTGTCTTAGCAAACGAAGCTGATGTCATTTTACCTGACTTCCGATAGGATGTCAATTGTACAAATCGCCGCAAGTATGTCACGAATTGCAGACCTTTGCTGATTGGCAAGCACTGCGTGGTGAGCGCTGTGGGGCCGGATGCAGCCGACGCGTGTTCCCAAAAAACAATTGGCAGCAAGATTGCGGAAGCAAGAAGCCAGGCGGCCTATACTTTGCCTCCATGAATGCAATTTGCATTTTGGACGCGGACGCTTGATTCAGGCAAGGAAGGTGCAGAGAGAGAACGATGATAACGCTCAACTGGAGTGCATTTCAGGAACTCACCGCCAACGACGACCAAGACCGCGAGCGAATTTACATCCGCCCCATCCCGGATCGTGGCCGACATCAGCGCCGCTTGACCACCTGTCGTGGTTGTGATTGGGTGGTGGACGAAGCGTTCATGTCTCCACGCGGTCTTTGTCCACGCTGCGAACGTGCGGCGCGCTAGCGCACACTGACCCACCGTCGTCGTGTGCGTGCTCCGCTCATCTATCCCCGCCTCATCATCAAAGCCGATGAAAACCCACCGTCTATCCAGGCGCTGATATGCCAGCGCTGTTTGGCATGTGCGACTGCATGTGTGCTACAATCAAAACGGCAGTTTGCCGCTGCGCTGATGGCATGTCATGCGAGCACGGGACGCAACCCGGCCCCCTGCGCATCCCATCCTCAGCGACAAACGCCCCATGGCGCGTCAGTCAGCACTCTGGATGGAGGATTCTATGTGGCAAGACTGGTTCTTTCGCCGGCGGCGCAAACCACCCTCGACCGCAGCGCAGGACAACGATGAACGTACGCGCGCCAGCGGCCGCCAGCGTCTGACCCTGCGTTTTCACGCGGAGACTGCGCAAACGGCCAGCCGTATGCAAAGCACGAGCGCTGACGTGGATTGGAGCCGCCAACCGTCTATCTACAAGGTCTACCCATCCGCCGCCCGTCTCCCGTTGACCGAGCAAATTGATTGTACTTTTCCTGATACCCTGGACGTGTTGCAGCACTGGTGGCCCAGGCCCGCTGATGCGCAGCCGCGTGCGGCCTGGAATGTGGAGACCCTTTCGCGCCTGTGCTACTATGCCTATGGCCCCACCGCACAGCAGACCCTGCCCGGCGCCACGTTGACCCTGCGCGCGGCGCCGTCGGCCGGCGCTCTCTACCCGGCGGAGCTCTATGTCGCCGTGCGGGGCGCGACCGGCGCGCGCAACGGCGTCTATCATTACGCGCCCGGTGAGCATGCGCTCGAACTCCTGCGGCCGGCCGATTGGCTGGCCTGGTTGGCCGACGCGGCCGCCGATTGGCCGGCCGTCGCCGAAGCTGACGCCGTTTTTGCCATCTCCAGCGTCTGGTGGCGCACGGCGTGGAAGTACGGAGCACGCGCCTACCGCTACTGCTTGCAAGACTGTGGTCATTTGGCGGGTAATGTCGCGTTGGTAGCCGCAGCCCTTGGGCACACCGCGACGGTGGTGTACTATTTCATGGACGAACCGGTCAATCGCCTGGTCGGGCTGTCTTCGCCCCAGGAGAGAGTCCAGGTTCTGGTGGCCGTCCACGGCGCGCCCAACCATCTCCCCCTGCGGGGCGTGCTTGATGCACCGGCGCCGCTCATGCTGGAATCATCGCTGCCGATCCCGCAGAGCGCCGCGGTAGATGCCATTCTGCCGGCCGCCAACGCCGCCGAATTGCACACGCCAGCGGAGGTACAAACCATGCGCCGCTGCGTCGCCCCGCCTGTGTCTGAAACCCCAGCCAGTGAACGGCCGCCCATGACCCCTTTGCCGCTGGTGAGACCAACCGCGCCTGTCTCCCTGTGCCAATCGCTTCTGGGGCGCCGTTCGTCGCATCAGTTCAAACCAGCGCCCGTACCCAAAGAAACCTTCAGCGCCATTTTGCAGGCG
>JBGAVB010000399.1:0-255 GCA_044228345.1 Anaerolineae bacterium
TCTAGCAGCCTGTGGTACGAAACCCCGCGAGGCTCAAATCGCCACCTCTGTCGCAACGCCGCCAATTACGGCGACGCGTTTGATGGCTATGATGGTTGGCGAGCTAGCGATAGAAAATGAATGCCTACGAGTTAATGACTACTTGCTTATATGGCCGCCCGATTTTACAGTGAATATCCAAGGGGCCATTGTCGAGATCATTGATGAACTCGCAGGCGAGAAGACCATATGGCACAACGGAGACACAGTGCAGGT
>JBGAVB010000399.1:265-2782 GCA_044228345.1 Anaerolineae bacterium
AGCTTGGATGAACAAGTACGCCAAGATGTTCCCTCACATTGCTCAAAAGGCGGAGCAGGAGCTTTCTGGCTTGTAGGAGATACGGCAATACCATCCACAATTACACCTGTGGTCAGGTGACATGCAATAGCCGCCCAACCCCGCGTGCAGTGGACTTTGCTCCGCAAACGGCGTGGAGCAAAGCCACTGACGCGACCCGTTGGGCGGGAGTCCGCCCGTCGCTTCGTCGGGCAGCCTGGTTTGCGGGTCAACCCCGTGGGCGTGGCAGTCAGCCCGTGGCTACGGTCAGATCACGGGGCGGTGCGCAGCTTTCTTTGTCGTCACACACAGCATCCCACACCGTTTTCATCCTTCGGTTGAGTTCAGGACGAGTGGAGCGCACGTCCACCGCGAAGTCAGATAAGGGCTGCCGCTGCTGTACGTTGTGGAAATTTGAAGTACAGCCTGTATGGAGTTACACCTATCCTGCTGCCATTCGAGAATTGGCTGACAAGAATTATGAACTGCTGAAGGAAAATCCACGGCATCCCTTGCTGCAACTGAAGCGAATTGAAGAACTGTGGTCGTTACGAGTCGGAAAACGTTACCGAGCGATAGGTATCGACGCTCCAGGTGGAATCCAGAGGTATGGATTGGCAGTCATGCTGATTACGACAAGTTCATTGACCAATGAGAATTGCTGAAGTTTATCCACAAGCTAAGTGGGTGCTGCGCGTGGTTGCGGAAGATGGGCGAATGGGTTATTTCGATGTCAGCCCCTATCTCAAGTACGAGGCGTTCGCAGAATTGGTGAATCCGAGGGAATTCATGAAGATTACAAACGGCAAGTACTTTGTCGAGTGGGATTGCGGCGCTGATTTGTCAGCCGATACGATTGAAGCGCAATGGACAGTTGTGGATGAGGTGTTAGAACACGCCGCCGCTTAGAGCAGGTTTGATGCCGATCGTTCGTATCTGTTGCTCGTAGTGTCGCTGCAACGAATGCAAAGTCCAACCCAGGTGGACTATGCCCCAAAAAATCAAAACGTATCCCCTGGCAAGAGCCGGACGTGCATTGCTCCTTGACGCAATACTAGAATCGGCACGACATTCTACGAAAGAGAGTATTCTGATGACCAAAGCACTCGCCCGCATTACCGGGCTTTTCTTCGAGGAATTCACGACGGGCGATTCGATCACCAGCGTCGGGCGCACCGTCACCGAGACCGACGTCGTCAATTTCGCGGCGCTCAGCGGCGACTGGAACTTGATTCACACCGACGCGGAATATGCCCGCCAGGGCCTGTTTGGCGAGCGCGTGGCGCACGGGCTGCTCGTGCTCTCGATTGCCAGCGGCCTGGCCGTGCGCCTGGGCTTCATGGAAGACACCGTGCAAGCCTTCATGGGCCTGGAATGGGAATTTCGCGGCCCAGTCAAGATCGGCGACACGGTGCGCGTGCGCGCCACCATTGACGAGAAGAAAGCCATGCCGCGCCTGGGCGGCGGCTTTGTCATGTTCAAGATGCAAATCCTTAACCAACGCGACGAGGTTGTGCAGCGCGGCGCCTGGAAGGTGCTGGTGAAATCTGCGCCGGCCGACGCTTGAAACCGCAGCGACCGTTGCGAAGCCTGTGCAGGCTCCGAAAGTCGCCGGACCACGATGGATAGACGATGAATCCGAGATCACTGAAACTTCTGGAGTACGACAAAATTCTGGCCCGCCTGGCGGGATTTGCTGATTTTTCGGGCGGACAAGAGCTGGCCCTGGCCCTGCTGCCCACGGATGACCTGCGGCAGGCTCAGGATTGGCAGGCGGAAACAAACGAGGCCCGACGTTTGCTGCCCGAAAATCCCAACCTGCACCTGGGCGGCGTGTTCGATGTGCGGCCGCTGCTGGCGCAGGCTGAACGCGCGGTTACCCTGCGGCCGCCAGACCTGCTCGATATCCGCAGCACGCTGCTGCGCGCCCGCGCCTTGCAGCGCACTATGACCCGCGCCGCAGATACGGCGCCGCACCTGGCAGACCTCGGCGCGCGCCTGCAGTCGAGCGATGAGGTGGCGAATGAGATCGGCCGCTGCATCAGCGAGCGCGGCGACGTGCTCGACAGCGCCAGCGACGCCTTGCTGCGCATCCGGCGCGAGCTGAAGGTGGCTCACGATCGCTTGATGACCACCCTGCAGCGCCTTGTCACTTCGACGGCCAACCAACCGTATTTGCAGGAGCCGATTGTCACGCAGCGCCAGGGACGTTATGTGATTCCGCTGCGCGCCGAATTCAAGGGCCGCATCCCCGGCCTGATTCATGATCAATCAGGCAGCGGCGCCACCCTTTTCATTGAGCCGCTGGCCGCGCTTGATCTCAACAACACCTGGCGTGAGATGCAGTTGGCCGAAGAAGAAGAAATCCAGCGCATTCTGACCAAACTAACCGCCCTCGTGGCGGCAGAAGCGTCCACCATTCAGCGCACCGTGGACACCCTGGCGCAGCTCGATCTGATCCTGGCGCGCGCGCGCTTTGCCGAAAGCCTGTTGGCGGTG
>JBGAVB010000039.1:0-12150 GCA_044228345.1 Anaerolineae bacterium
GTCTTGAAAGAGGTCTTGAAAAAGGACGCGCAGCGGGAATCAGTGAGGGTGAAAAGCGAGGCCTGCTCTACTTGTTGGCCATGCGTTTTCCTGATCAGCCGATTCCAGACGAATTGCGCAACACTATCATGAGCATTGGCAGTGAGGAAGAGCTGTTAAAGTGGTACAGACTGGCCTATGAAGCGGAGAGCATCAACGCTCTCGTGCCAGGCAAGAGCGAGAATGGGCGCGGCGCCTAGCCTCACTCAGTCGTTGGCTGCACGGGCTGAACAGGCTCGCACGCATCTTGACGATTGCCAGCTTTGCCCCCACCGCTGCGGCGCGGCGCGCGCGTCCGGCCGCGGGGTGTGCCGCGTGGATACTCGCACCTTCATCGCCAGCGAGATGCTGCACCTGGGCGAGGAGGAGGCGATCCGGCCGGCCCATGCGGTGTTCTTCTCTGGCTGCACGGCGACGTGTACGTTTTGCACCGCTGCGCGTTTTGCTTTTCGGCCGCAGTACGGCGTGGAGGCAACGCCGGGTCAACTGGCGGCCGCTGTGCGCCGGCGCAAGGCGCAAGGCGCGCGCACGCTCGAATTCGTGGGCGGCGACCCGCTGCCGCACCTGCCCTTTGTGCTGGCAACCCTGGCGCTCCTGGGCGACGAAGCGCCGCCGGTGGTCTGGAATTCGAATTTTTACCATACGCCGGAGGCATTGGCTCTCCTGGACGGGGTCATCGCGCTCTATCTGCCGGACCTGAAGTTTGGCAACGATCGCTGCGGCGTTGAGTTGGGCGGCATGCCGGATTATTGGGCCGTCGTGACAGGCGCGATCGCCTGGGCTGTGGCCCGCAGCCGGGTGATGGTTCGCCATCTGTTGATGCCAGGGCATTTCGATTGCTGCACTGAGCCGGCGCTGCGCTGGCTTGCTGGCCTTGTCCCCCAGGTGACGGTCAGTCTGTTGACGCAGTACTTCCCGCCAGCCCATGTGCGCGGCTCCCTGGCGGCGCAGCTGAGCAACGCTGAAATCAAGCAGGCGCGGGACCTGGCGCAGAGACTGAACCTGACGTTGGCTGCTTGAAGGCCGCTGAGCGGAGCGGGTTTCGTTGCGTTGATAAAACAAGAATTTACGAACGGAGGTTATGATGTCCAAGTTCGTCAAAGTGCGCACAGAACTGCGCGATCTTACGATGATCAAGCGCGCGCTGGATGACCTGGAACTGAAGTACCAGGAAAATGCCGACTATCGCCATGGCTGGTCAGGCGCCAGCCATGCGGCCGAGATCGTGGTCAAAGCGGGGTTGTTCACCAGTTTTGGCTTGCGCCGCAATGATGAAGGGGTGTATGAGATTCTGGGCGACAGCATGGGGCTGTCGAGCCAACAAGACGTTTTGCAGCAGTTGAACCAGCGCTATGCCTATCACAAGGTGCTGAACGAAGTGGGCAAGGCGGGCTTCAGTCTGGTTGAGGAATCCACCGATCGCAATAAGGCCATTCGCCTCGTGGTGCGACGCTGGGCTTGAGGGCTGAGGCCAGGCCGCTGCTTTGGATGGCGGATGAAGGAACAACGTATGCCAAAGAAACAAGAAATTGCGATCACAATCCTGCCCGATGGACGGATTGAGTACACCATCCAGGGGATCAAAGGCGCGCAGTGCGAGAGCATCTCCCAACTGCTGGAAATCCTGGGGCGGGTAGATCAGGAGAAGAAAACCGGTGAGTACTACGAATCTGACCGCGCGCCCGGCATTGTCATTCAGCACTGAGACTGAGATCTACCTCACGGCTGATGGTCAGGTCATTGTGGCAGACCTGCCGATGGAGTTGGCTGACTTGATGCTGATGCTTGGAGAGGTGCAGCCGTGCGAAATCGTCAACGCTGCAACTTCGCCGGCAATTGAGACTCAAGGACATGAGTAACTGGTCGCCCGCCGGCGGAAGAGGGTAAGAGCTATGGCCAAAGAGAGCGAAAAGACGAACGACCTGGTGGTGGGTGTAGACTTGGGCGGCACCAAGATTTTGGCGGCTGTTGTGACCGCCGATGGCAAGATTATGGGCCAGGCCAAGCGCAAGACAAAACCGGAAACGGGAACCGAGAGCGTCATCGAGCGCATCGTGAAAACTGTTGACGATGCGCTGGCCAGCGCCAAAACGCTGCGCAGTGAGGTCCGCGCCGTGGGCATTGGCGCCCCGGGGCCGATTGATCCCGATACAGGCACGGTGCTGATGGCGCCCAACCTGAATGGGTGGGAGAATGTGCCGTTGGCCAAGACGTTGAGCGAGCAGCTCGGCGTACCAGTGTTCCTGGACAATGATGTCAACGTGGGCACCCTGGGAGAATTTGTCTATGGCGCTGGCCGTGGGGCCAAGGATGTCATTGGCGTCTTTGTCGGTACAGGCATCGGCGGCGGCCTGATCATCGGCGGCCAACTGCGCAGCGGCGCGCGCCACGCCGCGGGCGAGATCGGCCATATGATTGTGCTGGCGGAGGGGCCGTACTGCGGCTGCGGCAACCGCGGCTGCATCGAGGCCCTGGCCAGCCGCACCGCGATCGTCAACAGCCTGCGCATGGCCATGCAATCGGGCCGCAAAACCACACTGACGGAGGCGTTGGCTGGCGGCGGCGTCGAGCGGTTGAGCAGCGGCGTGTTGGCGCAGGCATGGAAAAGCAACGACACCTTGACCGTCGAAGTGTTGACGCGGGTGCAATACTACCTCGGCTTACATCTGGCCAGTCTGGTCAATTTTCTCGATCCTGAGCTGATTGTCTTGGGCGGCGGCGTGATTGAGGCCCTCGGCGAGGACTTTCTGCAGCCCATTCGCCGGGCGGCCTATCAGCATTTCACGCAGCGCCGCGATGCCAGCCAGGTGAAGATCGTTCTTTCGCAGCTTGGCGATAATGCCGGCATCCTGGGCGCGGCGGTTGCTGCCCGCTTACATCTTCCAAGCAAAAGTTGAGACCGCAACCAAGCGGCCGCGACTTGGAGGCTTACGTGCGTCGGTTTTCAATCGTATTGGTATTTGTCCTGCTGGCTCTGGCTGCGTTGGCCTGCGGGCCGCTGCGTCTGCCCAGCCTGCCGCGCCTGGCTACCTCAACGCCGGCGCCTACATCCACGCCTGTGGTCATTGTGGTGACAGCGACCCCTGATCCGCTGGCGGCCCCGGCTGGCGCGGACTTGGGAGAAGAACGCGTGATCAGTGTGTATGAACACGCCAGCCCGGCTGTGGTCAATATCACCAGTCGCGTCATCGTGCAATCGTTCTTCTTTGGCGCCTATCCCGAAGAAGGCAGCGGCTCCGGCTTCGTGTGGGACACCGAGGGGCACATTGTCACCAATTACCATGTGGTGCAAAATGCCGATTCGTTGGCCGTTAACTTTGGCGACGACAACGCCGTGAACGCGAAGGTAGTTGGCGCCGACCCGCGCAATGATCTGGCCGTCATCCAGGTGGATACGCTGCCGGCTGGCGTTGAGCCGTTGGTGACTGGCGACTCCAGCACGCTGCGCGTGGGGCAGACAGCGATCGCCATTGGCAACCCGTTTGGTCAATTTGAACGCACCTTGACGACGGGTGTGGTGAGCGCGCTGAATCGCACCATTGAGACCGACAACCAGGTTCTGCGGGGCGCCATCCAAACCGACGCTTCGATCAACCGCGGCAATTCAGGCGGGCCCTTGCTCGACAGCCTGGGCCGCCTGATCGGCGTGAACTCGGCCATTTTTAGCCCAAGCGGCACCAGCGCCGGCGTTGGTTTTGCCATCCCGGTCAACACGGTCAAGAAAGTGGTGCCCGTGCTGATCGAACGCGGCAGTTATCCTCACCCGTGGCTGGGCGCGATCGGTTATGACATCACCCCACGCCTGGCGCAGCAGCTCTCGCTGCCCGTGACGGAGGGTCTGCTGGTGGCGCAGCTGTATGACGCAAGCCCGGCGCTGAAAGCCGGTATTCAGGGCGCTAAGCGTGAGGTTGTGATTGGCAATCGCCGCATGTACGTTGGCGGCGATATCATCACGGCGATTGATGAGCAGCCGCTGCGCACCTGGAATGACCTCGATGCCTACCTGGAAGGCAAGACCGACGTGGGGCAAGAGGTCACCTTGCACCTGCTGCGTGACGGCAAAGAGCAGACACTCACGCTGACGTTAGCGGAAGAGCCGGCCAACTTGCCTTGATGAGCATGGCGGCGCAGGCCGGCGCGTTGGTAAGTCACGCTACGGCGCTGCTTGACGCGCCGTGCGATACTGATATGGATGGTTTTGTTACGATTGAGGATTTTGGCAGTCCAAAGCATAAGAAAGTGAACGATTTGGCGGAGGAAATTCAATAGACATGGTTCCCAAAGTGTTCCGCAATGGATTAGTCTATTTGCTTCTGTTGACGGCGCTGGCCGCGTTTGTCTTCACGTCGTTCTCGCGCACGCGACCCAATGTGCCCGAGATTGCGATCGCTGATCTGGCGCGTGAAGTAACTGCCGGTGTGGTGCAGCGCATCGCCGTGAAGGGCAATGAACTACAAATTACGTATAAACCAGAGCACAAGTCAACCAGTGCTATCTCGCGCAAAGAGGATGGCGTCGGCCTGGGCGATACGTTGAAGGATCTGGGTGTACCCGAAGACAAACGGCAGGCGGTTGCCGTGGAAGTGGTGGCGCCAAGCCGTTGGGAAAACTGGGGCGCCATTCTGGGCACCTTGCTGCCCCTGGTCTTGGTAGGTGCATTCTTCTTCTTTCTGATGCGCCAGGCGCAAGGCGCAGGCAACCAGGCCTTTGCTTTTGGCAAGAGTCGCGCGCGCATGTTCACGGGTGACAAACCGACCGTGACTTTTGCCGATGTGGCTGGCTGTGAAGAGGCGAAAGAAGAGCTGCAGGAAGTGGTGGAGTTTCTCAAAGAGCCGCAGAAATTTGCTGCGCTTGGCGCGCGCATCCCCAAGGGCGTGCTCCTGATCGGCGCCCCAGGCACCGGCAAGACGCTGATGGCCAAGGCCGTGTCGGGAGAGGCGGGCGTGCCCTTCTTCTCCATCTCTGGCTCTGAGTTCGTCGAAATGTTCGTCGGCGTCGGCGCCAGCCGCGTGCGTGATCTATTCGAACAGGCGAAGCGCAACAGCCCCTGCATCGTTTTCATTGATGAAATTGACGCGGTCGGTCGCCATCGCGGCGCAGGCCTGGGCGGCAGTCACGACGAACGGGAGCAGACGCTCAACCAACTGCTGGTCGAGATGGATGGCTTCGACACCGATACGAATGTCATCATTATTGCGGCGACCAACCGGCCAGACATTCTGGACCCGGCGCTCCTGCGTCCCGGCCGCTTCGACCGCCAGGTGGTCATGGATCGTCCAGATATGAAGGGACGCAAGGCAATCCTGGAAGTGCACATCAAGGGCAAGCCCCTGCTGCCCGATGTGAATCTGGAGACGCTGGCCCGACAAACGCCCGGTTTTGCTGGGGCCGATCTGGAGAACATGGTCAATGAAGGCGCGATCTTGGCAGCACGTCGCAACAAACGCGGTATCGGCATGTCTGAGTTCCAGGAAGCGATCGAGCGCGTGATTGCAGGGCCAGAGCGCCGCAGCCGCCTGATTTCAGCGCATGAGAAGGAAGTCATTGCCTTCCATGAAGCGGGACACGCCGTGGTGATGCACATGCTGCCCAACTGCGATCCTGTGCACAAGATCAGCGTTATTTCCCGCGGCATGGCCCTGGGTTACACGATGCCGTTGCCAAAGGAAGATCGAGTTCTCTATTCGCGTGATAAATACCGCGACGAACTGGCCGGTTTGCTCGGCGGACGCGTGGCCGAGGAGATCATCTTCGGCGATGTAACCACCGGCGCCAGTAACGACCTGGAGCGCGTCACCAAGCTCGCCCGCCAGATGGTGACGCAATTCGGGATGAGCGACGCGATGGGGCCGCTGCAATTTGGACAGCGCGAGGAGATGATTTTCCTGGGGCGTGAAATCAGCGAGCAGCGCAACTACAGCGAGCAAGTGGCGCGTGAGATTGACAAGGAAGTGCGTCGTTTTGTTGACGAGGCTTACGAACGCACACACGCGATTCTGTCTGCATACAAGGACAAGCTGACGGCCGTGGCGCAGCGGCTCATGGAAGTGGAGACCCTCGACATGACCGAGTTTGCCGCCATGTTGACGCCCGCGCCCGCCGCCGCGTGATCAAGACGCGGTGAGGCCGACGCCAGGAAAGACAGCCCGTATCTCTTCCCTGGCAAGGAGCAGGGTTGCAGACCCCTGAGCGGTTGAGTGCGTAAGTCTTGCAAAGAAAGAAGGCCCTGGTTGCGGCGGCAACCGGGGCTTTTTGTTACTCCTTTGGTTCGGCCAAAAGCGCAGCCACCAACGCTGACAGGCCGCGCTGATGGCTGTGCGCTTCACACGCCTGCACTGTTTCTGGCGCCAGCCTGTTCGTCAGCTCTGACAGCAGGCAGGCTGCCCTGGTCCTTGTCGAAGGGGTGCTGGCTCGATGGTGTAGGGGAAACGTCACCAACTCCACAGCCTGTTCCAACGCGCCGCGCTGCACAGCCAGGTTCGCCAGGCCAGTCAGGATCGAAAGAATGTGAGGCATTGCCCGAATTTCAAGGCCAAGTCGCAGCGCCGTCTGCATGAAGGCATGGGCGCGATCGAATTCTTGCTGCGCACAGGCGACCTCGCCCAGCCCAGACAACGCCAGCACCATCACCGCCCGTTGCCCAATCTGGCGCGCAACCGAGAGACTTTCACGATAGAAGGTTGCCGCAGCGGCATAGTCCCCCGACGATACCGCCAATGAGCCTAACTGATCAAGCGCCGTGGTTAGCTCATGCAGGTTGCCCAGCTCACGACTCACCAGCAGACTCTCGTTGAGGCGTTGACGCGCCGTGACAAAATCGCCCTGATCCGCGTGGAGACGACCGAGCGCGACCAGCGCCGCGGCAACGCCCTGCAAATCGCCAGCTTCTTGCCGGATTTTCAGGCAACGCCGCAGCATGTCCTCGGCCTTCATGTCGTCGCCTTCGACGTGCGCGGCGACGCCCCGATGATACAGGGCGGCGGCCACACAAGACTGATCGCCGAGGGTTGGGGCAAGGGCCAGGCTTTCATCCAGCAGATGAACGGCGGCCGCCAAATCGCCGCTGGCGCCCACCACCTGGCCGAGGTTAGCCAGCGCGAATGCCGCTTCACGTTTGTTGTTCGCCTGGCGGGCCACCTTCAGCCCAGATTCCAGCAGCGTCTGGGCGCGAGCATAGTGGGCGAGATGCCCAGCCAGAATTCCTAAGCGGATTTGCAGCCGACCCACGAGAAGGACCACATCAGGTTGGGGCGCGGCCGCGGCGCCGCCGCTCCAGGCTTGAATGGCCTCTTCCAGCAGTTCACTGCCGCGTACAAACCAACCCCGCATTTCAAAGAAGCGAAACAGGCTCTCAAGGGCCTGGTCTATCAACTTGTAACGACGCCCGGCAACGGCCCAGCGCCACATGGCGCGCACATTGTCCAGTTCAGCGCTGATGTCATCCATCGCCTGCTTTTGATGCGTTCCATGCAGCAGTGGTTCTTGTTTGACTATGAAGCGCGCCACATAGCTGGCATATCGTTCGCGCATCATGTCTCGTTCGTCCACGGCTTCGTTGAACTTATCTTGGGCGTAGTAACGAATCAACTGATGCATCGCGTAGCGTTCGCGCCCCGTGATGTGAAGCAGCGATTTGGCGACCAGGCCCGTGAGCACAGCCGGCGTCGCGCCGGCCACGTACAAGGCGGCCGCTTCGCTCATCGTGCCGTCGAAAACGGCCAAACGGCGTAAGACGCGCTGCTCTTCAGGGGTGAGTAGTTTCCAGGCGTGGTCAAACACCGCGCGCAGGCTGCGGTGACGGATGGGGACATCGCGCATGGCGGTATGCAGAAAATCAAGGCTGCGCTCGATGCGGTCGGCGATCTCGGCGCAGGAAAAATCGCGCACCCAGGCCGCGGCCAGCTCGATGCCTAACGGAATCCCGTGCACCAGCCGGCAGATGCGCACGATCGGCGCTTTCAGTTGATCGGTGAGGGCAAAATCCGCACGAATCTGAGATGCCCGCGCCACGAACAGGCGCACCGCATCCGAATCCAGGGTGGAGCCATTCAAGTGACCGCTCGGAATGGACATCCCGCCCACGTCGAAAATCCACTCCGCTTGCAGCTGCAAGCGCGCTTGCGAGGTGACGATCATGCGCAGCTCTGGCGCGGCGTGCAGCATTTCGATGACGAAACTGCCTGCATCCATCAGATGTTCGAAATTGTCGAGGATAAGAAGCATCTGCTTGTCGCTCAGGTAGTTGAGGAGTTGGGTTTCGGGGGCTTCGCGGCCGTAAAAGGCGAGCTGCAGCACATCGGCCAGGGCCATCGTCAGGTGTGCTGGCGACTGAAGCGTGGACAATGAGGCGACAAAGACCCCATCTCGATAGTGCGAGGCTTGTTGGGATGCCAGCTCGATCGCCAGGCGCGTCTTGCCGACGCCGCCAGGCCCCACGAGGGTGAGTAAGCGGCAAGCCGGCTCTCGCATGCGCTCGCTCAGCAGGGCCAATTCCTGCGCGCGGCCGACGAATGGTGTGAGCTGGGTGGGCACGGCGCGCCCACGCTGGATCAGCGATGGGATTGTGGAGATGGGCCACAAAGGGCCGGCCCCTGGTCGCTGACTGGAAGATTCCTCGGCGCGGATACGTTCATACAAGGCCACGGTGTCTTTGCTGGGCGCAACACCGAGTTCATCTTGAAGGACCTGGCGGCATCTTTCGAAGTGCGCCAGGGCCGCGTCGCGCTGTCCGTTGCGGGCCAGCGTGTGCATGATGTGACGGTGCGCTTCTTCGCGCCACGCCTCCATGCTCAGCTCACGCCAGGCCAGGGCAAGCGAGCGCTCATACTGCCCCTGTCGCTCATAGTGCACAGCCAGCGCGTGCAGCGCGCCCAGCATGCGCCGGTCATAATGGCGGCGCTTTTTTTCCATCCACTCCTCGAACGCGCTACTGTCATCAAGAAAAAAGCCTTCGAGGAACTCGCCGCGATAGAGATCAACCGCTTGCTGCAAGCGGTCTACGCAGGTCGTGCATGTTTCGAGGCTCAGGTGGTCGTGATTACTACAGGCGTCAAGGAGCGAATCGAATAGGCGCACGTCGAGCCAGACCTGGCTGGAATCGAGGAATTGCACCGTTTCGCGCGTGACATCGAGCAAAGGCGTCGTGTGTGCATCTGCCTGCAGTAAACGGCGCAGATTGGACAGCGCCTGGCGCAGGCTGTGACGCGCGGCATCTTCTGGCCGCTCGGGCCATAACAAGCCAGCCAGCGAGTCGCGGCGCTGGGGCGCCTGCGCTTCCAAAGCGAGATAAGCCAGGAGCGCGCGCAATTTGTCATAGTCAAAGCGAATCAGAAGCTCTTGGTTGAGCTTGACCTGAAGCGATCCCAATAGATGAAGTGCAAGATGAGACATGGCATTAAAAAGGTTTAATCAAGGCAGGCGCATTTGGCGGGTGTTTCATCCCGTCTAAGCCTATTTTTTGACGTTCTCTTGACGATGATTTGATACACTATTGTTACACGACGGCAAGCATGGCTCTGCTCAACGACTACTCCCCGTCAACCCGGCCCCCTGAGTGGTTCCCCTCGGTCAATAGCATCCCCATGATGGCACAGAAACAAAGTATATCGCACCTTGCATCTGGCGCATGTAGGTCGTGTGACAGTTGCTTCTCGCGGAAAAAATTGACTGAAGGCCAGTCGAGGTTATTTTTGCGCCTGCGATTCGTTTTGGTTTGTCAAGAAATGGTCACTCGCGTGCGTCGGTGACCAAGTGCTCAATAAAGATGATCGAAAACTACTAAGGAGATTCACACATGTCGAAGAAGATCTTGGTCGGTTTGTCTGAATGGGGTTATTGGGGTGAAGAGCTGGTTGGCCCTTACGATGTGCTGGCCGCACGCGGATATGAGATGGACTTTATGACGGCAAAGGGCAGGAAACCGCCTGCGCTGCCCCCAAGCATGGAGCCAGGGTATTTGGATCCGCCGCTGGATAAGGTCGTAACCGATGAGCACTACGCCGCCAGGACGCGAGAGATTCATGAGTCGGGGTTGTTGAATAACCCCATCAATCTGTCCGCCTGGTTCCCAGCAATGCCGTATTTCAACAGCCCCAGCTTCGGGCACGAGCTCGAGGCGTACTATAACAAGCGCGCCGAGTGCTGGAAAGACCTGGAGAAGTACGATGCGCTGCTGCTGCCTGGCGGCAGCGGCCCCATGGTCGACATGGTGAACAACGAGCGCCTGCACGACGTGATCTTGGGTTTCCTGGCCCAGGGCAAGCTCATCGCCGTCGAGTGCTACTGCGTGACCTGCCTGGCCTTTGCCCGCGATTGGACTGACCGCAAGAGCATCATCTGGGGCAAGCACATTACCGGCCATGCCCGCGAATACGATTATAAAGACTTTACGGGCTTTGCCCAGATGTACGACTACAACGGCAAGCCCATGAATAAGTCGGCCAATTTCGGCCCTCCATTCTATCCGCTGGAGTACATCCTGCGGGATGCGGTCGGCCCGGATGGTCAATACCACGGCGGCGTCGGCCACACCATCTCTACCATCCTGGACTATCCTTTCCTGACCGGCCGCTCCACGCAGGACTCGCGCCTGGTTGGCGAGCTGATGATCGAGGTGCTAGAAAACGGCCTGCGCCGCTACGGCTGGTAAGCTGTCGGGCGCAATCTAAATCCTGCAAGGGATGGCCGCCGGACCCTGTATAGACTGAACGATCAGTTTTCTCAGGCCAGGTTTCGGCGGCTATTGCTTGCCTTCTCTAAGCACAATTCAGCGTCCAGCATCCCGCAGCGCAAGGCCCCGCGTTAGCCTGCGGTTGGGCGGCGGTGACACGTTTTATGAGGCAATGTATGACACAAAAGACAGGTCGCTTCGCCATCATCGAGCAGTTCCTGGCAGATGGGATGAACTTCATGTTTGGCAACCCAGGCACCGTGGAACAAGGCTTCCTCGATGCCCTGGCTGAATATCCAGCGATGAAGTATATCTTGACCTTGCAGGAGAGCGTCGCCGTGACCATGGCCGATGGCTACGCACGTGCGACGCAAAAGCCGACCCTGGTGCAGCTGCACAGCACACCAGGCGTTGGCAACGCCATTGGCGCCCTTTACCAGGCCAAACGGGGACATTCTCCTCTGGTCGTCATCGGGGGGGATGCCGGCATCCGGTATCAGAATCTCGATGCACAAATGGCTGGCGATTTGGTGGCAATGGCTGAACCAGTTACAAAATGGGCCACGATGGTGGTTGACCCCTCCTCGCTGCTGCGCGTGCTGCGCCGCGCCATCAAAATTGCGGCGACGCCGCCCATGGGGCCAGTGTATGTCTGTATTCCGCAAGACATCATTGATGCGCCCGTGGTTGAGGATGTGGTTCCGACGTTCATCCCCTCGACGCGTTCAGCGCCCGATCCGGACTTGCTCAAGCATGCCGCCGCGCAGTTGGCCGCGGCCGCCAAACCGATGATTTTCGTGGGCGATGGGGTAGCCTACTCTGGCGCGCAGGACGAGCTTACGCGTGTGGCGGAACTGCTTGGCGCCGAGGTGTGGGAGGCGGATGCCGGCGAGGTCAACATTGACTATCGCCACCCCCTGCACCAGGGCATGACCGGGCATATGTTTGGCTATGCCAGCCAGCCCATCATGGCCAAAGGCGACGCCAACCTGATTGTGGGCACCTATGTGCTGCCAGAAGTTTTTCCTGAACTAGGCAGCATTTTTGCCCCCGGCGCGGCCGTCATTCACATAGACCTGAACGCGTATGAAATTGCCAAGAGTCACCCGGTGACGCTGGGCATGGTGGCCGACCCCAAGCGCAGCCTTGCCATGCTGGCCGACATCCTGGCCGCGACGATGACCGCGGAGCAGAAAGCCAAAGCAGACGCACGCACCGCGGAGATTGCCCAGGCTAAGGCGGCTAAAGAAGCCGCCAATCTGGCCCATGACCACGAGACGCGTGACAAGGTGCCGTTGACGATGGCACGCTTCATGGCCGAGCTGGCGCCGCAGCTGCCGGCCGACGCCATCATTTTTGATGAAGCGCTGACCAGTTCGCCGGCCGTGGTGCGCTATTTCCCGCCTTCGCGCACGGGTCAATACTTCCTGACGCGCGGCGGT
>JBGAVB010000003.1:0-23600 GCA_044228345.1 Anaerolineae bacterium
GGATGGCGGGCGACCACGTGAGCGGATGGGCGCTGGCGCCGGGCAGCGGTGTGAGGGTGGACGGTTTACCCGTGGCAAATGACAGCAAGCGGACATCGGTGACATTGGCCGCGCGCTTACCCGCAGCCAGGGTGTACATGACATAATCTTCGTCAGGCGCCAGTACGTAACTCTGAATGGGTAGGGTGGCCGACAAAGCCACGGACTGACGCCCGCTGGTCAGATCCTGGCGCACCAGGATGGAAGCGCCCTGCGGGCTGTCGGCCAGGTAGTAGGCTGAGCGGCCGCGAGGGCCAAGCTGAGGCGCATGCAGCCGCCAGCCAGGCCCGCCTTCGTACAGATAAGGCTGCGTCGTGATCGGCTGACCCGGCGTGAGCGCCTGAATCTGACCGCTGCTGTCCTCCTGGGCACTGGCGCTGAGGAGGACAAAAACCGTGTTGCTGGCGGCGCTCCAGCCAAGCACGCGCGGGTAACCCTGGTCATAGCCGAAGCTGTCCGTGGGGAGGCCGGCTTGCAGGCGTATGATCGTTACCTGGTAGGTTTGGTTGGGGCGTTGGACGAGCAGCGCGAGGCCCAAGCTGTCAGGCGCCCAGGCCAGCGCGGTCACCTGACCATTGAGGCGATCCGCGGACAGCAGATTCAGGGCCGCATCGCCATTGAGCGGCAGCAGCCATAGGCCTTCTTGACCAAAAGCCAGCCAATGCCCATCTGGGCTGAGCGCGGGTGCCCCGGCCAACGGTTTGGCCCACTGTTTGAGCAGACGCGTGTCTTGGCCATCGGCGCGCGCCGCGTAGAGCGCGCTGCTTTGATTGTCATCCAGACTGTAAACCAACCACGGCGAGCTGGGGGCAGGGACGTCGGGCGGGGTGAGCACCATCTCCGGCGTGGCAGAAATCGGCGCGGCTGGGGTGTCTGCAATCACGGCTGCCGGTGTGCCGGTCGTGGTTGGTTGCTCGGTGCTGACAGGCGTTACCGTGCCGGCTGTCACAGCGATCCGCTGCTGCAGGCGAATGACGCCCATGAAGGCCGCCACCATCAGGGCAATGCCCGCCACAAAGGCCAGTTCGCCGCTCAGACGGCGATGTCTGGGGCCGACCTGGCGGCGCCGCGCCAATTCCTGGCGTAGGCCCGCGGCCAGGCGCGGCGATGGCGCGCGCGATGGCAGCGTGCGCAGCAGCAGGGAATCTTGTTCTTGATACGCGGCCAGGACCAGACGGCATTCAGAGCAGGTGAGCATATGCGTATCCACACGTGTACGCTGTGCACCGTCCAATTCACGGTAGTGCGCTAAGAGCAGCCGCATCTCGCGGTGTTCAGCGTTGGTCATGGCTTCGCCTCCTCGGCGCCCACATAGACCTGACGAAAGCGTTCACGCGCCCGGAACAGCCTGGTCTTGACGGCCCCGCGTGAACAACCCATGACCTCTGCGATTTCCTCGGTTGAAAAATTGTCATAGATGTAGAGCACCAGGCAGGTGCGTTGATCGGGCGGGAGCTGGGCCAACGCCGCGCGTACAGCCAAAACATCGGCGGCGGCATGCTCCGGGCTGTCGGTGGGCGGCCCGGCATCATCTTCGAAGAAAGGCAGCCACTGGATCAGGCGTTTGCGGCGCAGGGCATCATAGCAGGTGTTCGTGGCGATACGATAGAGCCAGGCGCGGTGGTTGGAATCGGCCGGTAAGCGCGCAAGCGCGCGGTAGGCTTTGACGAAAGTTTCTTGCGTCAAGTCTTCGGCTTGTTCCCATTGACCCACCAGCCGCAGCACGTAGCTAAACAGCGGGCGGTTGTACTGGGCGTATAACCGCTCGAACAGTTCTTCCAGGGCGCGCAGATCGGCCGGGGTTGACTGTGCCTGGCTCAACATTGCCACCTCAAAGTAGGCCATGCCGGTGGACTTGCTCCTGCTTACGATTGCATCTCTGCTCCCTGTTGCAACGAGCGAGCCGACAGGCTGGTTACAGATGTCGCTTCACGCGCGACCGGCTAGGTTTTCACATTTCAAGGGCGACCAACCTGGACGTGCGCATCTCAGGGGCGACCGACCTGGACGCGACCATCTCAGGGGCGACCGACTTGGACCTGCACACTGCATTCACCGAAGTTGCCGGTGAGATCAACGGTGCGCAGGTAAAGAGTATACGCGCCCGCAGGCAAGCCGGACACATTCCAGGCGCCAAGAACGCCGTTCGCGACAGGCTGCTGAGAGGAAAAAATGAAGGTCGGGTCGCCGGCGCCGCCGCTGGGCTTGAATTCCAATTTGTAGTAATCAAAACGATCGGCGTTGGCGCTGCCCACGATCTGCACCGTGCCGCTGACCGTTTCGTTGACACCTGGGCGCAGCAGGCGCGCGCGGGCATCTGGGCAGCGCGGCGCGACAATCGGCGGCGCCGTGGGGGTGAGTGGCGCAGTCGGCGTTGGCTGCGGCGTCGGTTTCGTGGTGGGAACGGGCGACGGCGTGGGCGTGGCCGTGGCTGGCTCCGGCGTCGGCGTCATCGTTGGCAGGCTCAACGCCGTCGGCGTGGGCGACACCACGTTTTCCACCAACGGCTGCACGGCCGCGGCCACATTGTTGCTGATGAAATAGACAGCGCCCATGACCAGGAGCAGGAAGAAGGCGACGTTGAGCGCGTTATAGGTCTTGTTCAGCGCGGCTTCGCGTTCCAGGCTGAAAGCGGCCTGGCGTCTTTCCTGGCGCGCTTGCAAGGCTACGCGAAAATACCAGAGCGCAATGATTCCGCACGCGGCGTAGACCCAGGGTGCATAGTCGCTGATCAGTTTGACAACGATAGCCATTGCCGCTTACTCAGGTTCCCACCGGCTCACCCGGCGCGGGCAGGGCTGAGAGAATCTCCTGTAAGAGGGCCGTCAACCGCGGCACTACGAGCTTGCCAGTTTCCAGCACTTCTTGGTGTGTCGTTTCGGCCTCACTCTCGATGTTGTCAATCGCGACATTGCTGATGGTGGAGATGCCCAACACGCGCAGGCCGCCATGCCGCGCGACCACGGCTTCGGGCACGGTGGACATCCCCACGGCGTCCGCGCCGATCACGCGCAGGAAGCGGATATCGGCCGGCGTCTCGAAGCTCGGGCCGGCCAGGCACATGTACACCCCTTGCTGCAGTGGAATCTGCAGGCGCGCGGCCGTTTTGACGGCCAGGTCGCGCAGCTGTGGGTCATACACGCGCGTCATACTGGGGAACCGCGGCCCGAAGGTGGGATCATTGGGGCCGCGCAGCGGATTTTGCCCGGCCATGCCGATCAAATTGATATGATCGCTGATGAGCATCAGTTCCCCGGCGTGAAAGGCCGGATTGATGCCGCCGGCCGCGTTGGTGAGAATCACGGTGTGAATGCCCAACCGCTGCATCACGCGCATCGGCAACGTCACCTGCTGCATCGAGTAACCTTCATAGAAATGGACGCGACCCTGCATGACCAGCACGTCTTGCCCTTGCAGCCGGCCGATGACCAGCGCGCCGTCGTGCCCTTCCACGGTGCTGACCGGAAAATGGGGGATGTGGCTGAAAGGAATCCGATCCGCATCGGTCACGGCGTCGGCCAGGCCGCTCAATCCTGATCCAAGCACCAGGCCTACCTGGGGCTGATGCCGGGTCTGACTGCGCACATAGGCAACGGCCTGTGCGATGTCCTCAGAAGTAAAGAATCCAGCGTTCATTGGTTTTCATCCATCCTGTCCGCCGCCTGGCGAGCCGCCAGGTCGGCATAGATGAGGGTCGTGGCGCGACTGGCATGGCCCAGCGCGTGCTGCACTTCCTGCACGTCGGCCTCACCGCTGGCTAAGCGGTGCATGGCCGATGAATGGCGCAGGATATGAGGTGTTACATCCACGGTGATGCCCAACTGATCGGCGTAGGATTTGACAATCAGCCACAAGCCCTGGCGCGTCAGGCGCTGGCCGCGATGATTGATGAACAGCGCTTCTTCGCGTTCGATTTTGCTGGCCAGGCGCTGGCGCCCATTCGCCAGATAGTCGGCCAGCGCGCTGACCGCGCGTTCATTGAGGCGCACGGCGCGAGGGTGCCTGTTGTCATGTTCACAGGCCACCGCGCTGTCGTTCAGATTGACATCCGCCACATTCAGCGCGGCGATTTCGCTGACGCGCATGCCGGTTGCATATAGCAATTCCAATAGCGCGCGATCGCGCAGCGCCTTGGGATGCGATGCCTGGGCCGGCGCGGCCAGTAGGCGATCAATGACGGCCTGATCCATGATCTGCGGCGGTACTTTTTTGACGTGGGGCGAGTCAATGAGCGCGCTGGGGTCGCTGCTGATCACCTGGGCATCCATCAGATAATGGAAAAATGATTTCACGGCCGCAATTTTGCGGGCAACACTGGCGATCGCATATTCGCGCTGCTTCAAGTCAAGCACATAATCAATCAAGTCATCGGTGCTGATATCGCGCCAGGTAGAGGGGACGCCTTCGCGGCGACGGTCTCGAACATAGGCGTAGAATTGGCTCAAATCGTTATGATAAGCGGCGACGGTGTTTGCGCGATTTTCCTTGTTGGCGAGGAATTGGTCAATTTGTTCTTGCATGTCGGCTTCCTTTACTTCCCCTTCGTTACACTTGCCTGGCAACCATGAAAACGGTGTTGAGGCCCACGAGTGTGGCCCAAACACCGTCAGGAGCGAGAAGCGGCTTTTTGCCACAACCAAAGGCACTGCCAGGCGTTATTCTACCCCAGAACTTGCCATAAACCAAAAATCGAAGTGCGGGGTGGGACGCATCGCATCCTCACACGAGCAGCATCGCGTCGCCAAAGGAAAAGAACCGGTACCCCTCGCGCACCGCCGCCGCGTAGGCTCGATCAATCAGCGGCTTGCCGGCAAAGGCGCTGACCAGCATGAGCAGGGTGGATCGCGGCAGGTGAAAATTCGTGATCAATGCATCCACGGCATAGAAGTCTGCGCCTGGCGTTAAAAAGAGGCTGGTCCAGCCGCTAAATGGGCGCAAATCGCCGATGGCGTTCGGTTGGCGGCTGGCCGCTTCAAGTACGCGCACCGCCGTGGTGCCGACCGCGACACAGCGGCCGCCAGCGCGACGGCTGGCGTTGATGGCCTCGGCGGCTGGCGGGGTCAGTTCGGCCCATTCGCTGTGCATCTGGTGGTCCGCAATCTGCTCCACCTGCAGCGGCCTGAAGGTATCCAGGCCGATGTGCAAAGTGACAAAGGCAAAGCCGACGCCCTGTGTCTGCAGACGTTCGATCAAGGCCGGGGTGAAATGGAGGCCGGCCGTCGGCGCGGCCGCCGAACCGTGCACGCGGGCGTAGACCGTTTGGTATCGTTCGCGGTCGGCCAACGGCGTGTGGATGTAAGGCGGCAGCGGCACATCGCCCAGGCGTTCCAATTCCGGCAGCGGCGGGCGGTCGAACTCGATCAAGCGGCTGCCGGCGGGCAGCACTTCTATGATTTTGGCGCGCAAGAGGGGAGCGGCGGCCGCAGCCAGTTCGATCACGACGCCGGGGCGTAAGCGATGGCCGCGCACCAGCGCTTCCCAACGCACCTCGTTGACCTGGTTGAGCAACAGCAGCTCCACCTGCCCGCCGCTCGCTTTGCGCCCATGCAGCCGGACGGGGAGGACGCGACTGTCGTTCGCGACCAGGATGTCGCCCGCATGCAGATACTCGCCGATATCGGCGAAGGTGCGGTGTTCGAGTTGACCGGAGTCGCGGTGAACGACGAGGAGGCGTGAGGCATCCCGCGGCTCAATCGGCGTTTGCGCGATGCGCTCTGCGGGCAAGTGGTAATCGAAATCCGAGGTTTTCACGACGATGTCATCCTCGTTTGCCCTTTTGCTTCTTTGATCCGCGGCGCTGCGTAATCGAAATCCGAGGTTTTCACGACGATGTCACCCTCGTTTGCCCTTTTGCTTTTTGATCCGCGGCGCTGCGTAATCGAAATCCGAGGTTTTCACGACGTTGTCACACGGCTGCCTACTCAGCCTCGGCTGGCAGGTTATTGACGAAGAGGGAGGCCTGGTTGGTTGTAAGCGCGGCCGGCGGCGTTAGCCCCAGGTGCTGATAGGCGCGCACGGTGACGGTGCGCCCACGCGGCGTGCGCTCCAGGAAACCGAGCTGCAGCAAGTAGGGTTCCACGACATCCATGATGGTGTCCGATTCCTCGGAAATGGACGCGCCAATCGTTTCCAGCCCCACGGGGCCGCCGCCGAATTTCTCGATGATGGAACGGAGGACCTGGCGATCAAGGTCATCGAGGCCGAGGTCGTCAATGTCAAGCAGACGCAGCGCCACGTCGGTCACGGCCGCGTCAATGGAGCCATCCGCACGCACTTGCGCATAGTCACGTACGCGACGCAGGAGGCGCAGCGCAATGCGCGGGGTGCCGCGTGCACGCAGGGCAATCTCCTTCGCGCCATCGGTTGAGATCGGCACTTTGAGCAGCGCGGCGGCGCGGGTGACGATGCTTTCCAGGGCCTCTTTCGTGTAGAAATCGAAGCGGTAGACGGCGCCAAAACGCGCGCGGAGGGGCGAGGTCATCAAGGCCAGACGGGTGGTGGCGCCGATCACGCTGAAGCGGGGCAGCTTGAGGCGGATGGAGCGTGCGCTGGGGCCTTTGCCGATGACGATGTCGAGCGCGAAGTCTTCCATCGCGGGGTAGAGAATTTCTTCGACCGCGCGACCCAGGCGATGAATCTCATCAATGAAGAGCACATCGCCGCCGCTCAGATTGGTGAGGATGGCGGCCAGATCGCCGGGGCGCTCAATGACCGGCCCTGCCGTGACCTTGAGATTGGCGCCCATCTCGTTGGCGATGACGGCGGCCAGCGTGGTCTTACCCAGGCCAGGCGGCCCGTAGAGCAGGATGTGATCGAGAGTCTCCTTGCGATGCTTGGCGGCCTCGATGAGAATGCGCAGATTGTCTCGCAGCTTGTCCTGGCCAATCATCTCGGTCAGGGTGCGCGGCCGCAGAGCCGCGTCGAGGGCTATCTCTTCTGGGCGTTTGGAGGCTGATATGGTGCGATCGCTCATGCCTGAATGCTCATCTCTGGGTGGCGCCGGGCGCCTGTTGGTTGGCGGTTGTCCGAACTATTGTTCGCTTGGATTATACCAAAAGCCGGAAGGAACCCCAAGTTACTCGCGGCCGCCGCGGCCGCGCCGCAGGTTCGGCGGGGTATTGACTGAAATTCCATTTCATGGTATAACAGGCGCGCTTTTGGCGCGGCGGTGTTGCCGCATAAAGCATGGCGATGGCAAAGGACTTCCCTCGCAGTCGCATGGGATGCAAGCCTGGCCGCGACGAACGTCAGGTCATGGAGTAGGAATGAGATGAATCGTGATGATTTGGTAGACCGGGAACGAATCAAACTGGAAGCCGAACGAACGGAAATCGAAGCCAAAATTCAGCATCTGGGCGAATGGTTGAAGGGCGAGGTGGATATTGATGCGGAAGAAGGCGACCCCGATCTTTTCGAGCGCGAGAAGAACCTGGCCTTGCTCAACACACTCGAGCGGCGCTTGGAACAGACCGTCAGCGCCTTGCGCGCGATTGACAAGGGACTCTACGGCATCTGCGAACGCTGTGGTCAGCCGATTGATCCTGCGCGCCTGGAAGTCAAACCCGATGCGACGCTCTGCTTGAAGTGCCAGCAGGAGGTTGAGCGTTTGGTCAGGCGTGGTATTGCGCCTACTCAGATTGATTGGGAGCGCTAACCCGTGGAAGGTCTACACATTTCGAACCATCCGCTCATTTGCCACAAGGTGGCCTTGCTGCGCGACATCCAGACTGAGCCAAAGAAGTTTCGCGAGCTCATCCGTGAGATTGCCATTCTCTTAGCCTATGAAGCGACGAGTGATCTTGGGCTGTCGCCGGTCACGGTGACGACGCCGATGGGTCAGGCTGACGGCTCCACCCTCGCTGAGAAGATTGGCCTGGTGCCGATCTTGCGCGCAGGCCTGGGCATGGTGGAGGGCATTTGGGAGATGATGCCTGGCGCCGAGGTTTGGCATCTTGGCGTTTACCGCGACGAGAAGACGCTGAGGCCGGTGCAGTATTACAACAAGCTGCCAGTTGCGCCCACGGTGCAGGTTTGCCTGGTGCTTGATCCGATGTTGGCAACCGGCGGCTCGGCTGTGGCTTGCATTGATATTTTGAAGCGCTGGGGCGCGCGCCGCATCAAGTTCGTTGGCATCATTGCCGCGCCCGAGGGAGTCAAAACGCTGCATGAGGCTCACCCCGATGTGCCGATCCATATGGCGGTGCTAGATTCCAATCTGAACGAGATCGGTTACATCGTGCCCGGCCTCGGCGACGCCGGCGACCGCCAGTTCGGTACAGGCTGACCTGGCTCATGGCGCAATTTGCTCGCCCTTCTTGGGATCAATACTTCATGAGCATAACGACCCAGGTTGCCACGCGCAGCACGTGCGATCGCGCCCAGGTAGGCGCTGTCATCGTCAAGGACCGTCGCATCCTGACGACCGGGTATAACGGCGCGCCAGCCGGATTGCCGCACTGTGACGATATCGGCCATCTGATGGTAGACGGTCACTGCGTGCGCACACTGCACGCAGAACAAAATGCGATTCTGCAGGCGGCTTTGCACGGGGTTTCAGTTCAGGGCGGAACCATCTACGTGACGCACCAACCGTGCTTGACATGCGCCAAAATGGTTATCAATGCCGGGCTGGTGCGCGTGGTTTACGCAGGCAACTATCCTGACGAAAACGCCCGCGCCTTTTTGTCACAGGCGGGCGTCGCCTTGATTCGTTATGATTCCTTACTGGCTTCAGCTTCGGCCCGAGAGGCTTGACTCAGGCGCTGCCTGGGGGATAAGGCCCTGCTTGTCGCCAATGATTCAACGTAAACAAGACCGGTTCGCTGCCTCCCGCATGATCGTTTCCCTGCCTGGTTTTCTATGCCTGGTCTTGCTGCTTGCCTTGTTGACGTCTTGCGACTCGCGCCCCCAGCCAGCAACGCCTCTTGCGGCCACCACTGTCGCCTTGACCTGGACTGTGACGCTGCCGCCGGGACCGCCCCCTGAAGAGGATATTTTCCTCAGCGGCAATTGGAACCAGTGGCAGGCTGACGACCCGGCGTTGCGTTTGGTACGCGACCAGGACCGCGCAACGCTGACGCTCACCGTAGAAAAGGGGCAAACGTTGGAGTACACATTCACGCGCGGCAGTTGGTCGAAACGCGAGGCTGACGCGCGCGGTCAGCCGATCCCCAACCATGCTCTATTGGCTGAAACCACGCGCACGATTGACCTGCAGTTAGCTGGCTGGTCGGATCTGCGTCAGGAGGTGGGGATTGCCACACCCACTCCTGACCCATCCCTCGTCAATCCCTATGACTCACGCGTCCAGCGCGTGCAGCTTCTCAGCCGCGCCTTGGGCATCCGCAAAACGTTTTTCATCTACGTGCCGCCGCAGGCAGCCGCGCAGCCGGCCGAGCGTTATCCTGTGCTCTATCTGTTTCGTGGACATGAGCGCGAGTGGGTCAATCCGGCCGAAGATGTCTCGCGCAGCAACCGCAACGTGATTGACGCTTATGAGGAGATGCTGAATGCGGGCGCCATTGGCCCCATGGTGCTGGTGTTCCCTGGCATTTCCAGCAACGACAACGTCTACAGCGGCATGCTCGTCAACATGATTGACCCGGAAAAGACGCACAATGCACGGGGCGTCGGCTCCGGCCGCTTCGAAGACTATTTTCTGCAGGACTTGATTCCCTTTGTCAATGCAAACTATCCCGTGCTGCCCGGCGCGGCTCATCGCGGGGTAGACGGTTTTTCACTTGGCGGCTTCATGGCAGTCAAGATTGCCGCGCAGCATCCAGATTGGTTTGCGACGGTGGGCGCGTATGACGGCCTCTTCTTCTATGCTGGCGTCATTTCCAACGTCGTCACATCCACCCTGGGGATCACGGCGACCACGCCGCTCTCGATGCCTGTGATGATCACCGACACAACCAGCGGTCGCCTGGGCATTAGCCTGGATGATCGCGCGTTTCAGAATTCGCTTTTTGACCCTGTTTTCGGCTCACCGCGTGATATCTCCTTTGCCGCGGCCAACAACCCCGCCAATTTGCTCCTCACCACACCCGCGAACGCGTTCAAGCATCTCCATTGGTTCATTGAATATGGGCCAGAGAGCCGCGAGCCGCACGATTCCAATTTCTATCGTGGTCAATACCTGGTCAATCTTCTCACGCGCATGGGGTTGGTCAACGATGGCGGCGCGATTGCCAACGGCCGGCACAACTGGGCGCAGGCTGATCAACACATGGCGCGCACGCTCCCCAAGCATTACGCCGTTTTGAAGCCGTGATCGCGGGCCTGAACATTTCCCCAAACTGACATTCATCATGTTTGCTGTCGTTGCGCGGTGATACACTGGGCGCAATTGCTGCGAATCATGAGGAGTTCAGAGATGCCTTCGCTGTCAGAGCGACTCGGCCAGGGCGATAGTATTCTGCTCGACGGCGCAACCGGCACAGAACTGCAGCGGCGTCATCTTCCGACTCCGTTACCGTTGTGGTCGGCCGCGGCGCTGATCAACCAGCCGGACGCGGTGCGCCAGATTCATCTCGATTACCTGGCCGCAGGCGCAGACATTTTGACCACGAACACGTTTCGCACTTATCGGCGCACGTTAGCGCGGGCGGGTCTGGGTGATCGGGCGCAGACATTGACCTACCGCGCCGTCACCCTGGCGATCCAGGCGCGACGCGACGCCGGGTTGCGCAGCAGTGTGTGGATTGCAGGCTCGATGAGCCCCCTCGAGGATTGCTACGCTCCGCACCTGACGCCTTCGCAGGCCGAGTGCGATGAAGAGCACGGTGAGATGGCGCAGTACCTGGCAGCCGCCGGGGTGGACATCATCCTCGTGGAAACCATGAATACGATTCGTGAAGCGGTCGCAGCGGCCGCCGCCGCCGTGCGGACTCGACTGCCTTTCATGGTGAGCTTCGTCTGTGGTGATGATCGCCGGCTGCTCAGCGGCGAAACCCTGGCCGATGCGGCTGCCGCGATCGAGCCGCTAGGGCCGTTGGCCTTGATGGTCAACTGCATGTCAACCCCGGCCGTACTGCCCGCCTTGCAGGCACTGCGAGCGGCCACGGATCGCCCGATTGGCGCTTACGCCAACATCGGACATTCGCAACCAGACTGGGGTTGGAATTTTAGTGAAGATATTTCGGTTGAGGCGTACGGGCGCCACGCACGCAATTGGCTTGCCGTGGGCGCGCAAATTGTCGGCGGCTGCTGCGGCACGACGCCAGCGCACATCGCTGTTCTGGCGGATGTGATCTACGAACATCTGGACGTAAAGCAGCATCAACCGGTGCGCGATCAAGTACTTTCAACAGCTTAATCTCAGCGGCTACGCTTGGTCAGCGTGTGTACCTCCTGTGTGGGTGCGGCGGGATTGTGGGAGTCCCGCCGCACTTCATTTTGGAGCGGATGGTGGAGCGCAGTCAGGACTTTGCCGCCGTATCAGCCGCTGGCTGGCTGCTGCGCGGCGATGACGGCCTGGAAGTTTGCTTCAAAGCGCGCACTGAGGCGCTGTGTGAGCGGGCCGGGCCGGCCATTCCCAATGGGCTGACCATCAATGCGCACCAGCGGCATGATGTGGCGGCTGGTGCTGCTGAGGAAGGCCTCATCCCAGGCGCCGATTTCGTTGACTGCCAGCGGCGTCGTGATTACTTCGACGCCCTCTTGTGCGGCCAATTCCAGAATGACGTCCGCAGTCACGCCGGCCAAAACCTCTTCCGGCGGCGGCGTCAGCAGGCGGCCCTCGCGCACGACAAACAGGTTTGAACTCGAACCCTCTTTGATCGTACCCTGGCTCTTCAACAGGCCTTCGTGCTCGCCCTGGCGTTGGGCCTGACGACGGGCCAGGAAATTGACCAGCGTGTTCAGCGATTTGGCCTGGGGCAGGGCGCGCTCGCCTTCGAAGGTCACCGCGCCCGCGCCTTCGCTGTACAGGTGCGATGGATAGATCGGCAGCGTTTGCGCCCAGATGAAGGTGTCACCCTCAGCTCCAGCATCGGCGCCTAGCACAAATAACCGCAGCAGGCAGGATCTCAGGCGGCTGGCCGCCAGCAAGGCCGGAATCCAACTGGCAATCTGCCCCGTGTCATGCGGCAGCTGCATCTCCAGGATGGCGGCCGAGCCAGCCAACCGCGCCAGGTGGTCGTCCAGGTGAAAAACAACGTCCGATGCCACCTGGATAGATTCATAAATGCCGTAGGCGCCGTACAGCGCCGGGTGAAAAACCGGCACCTGCGCCTGGCTGGCGGCCACCAATCGGCCATTGTGACAGACAATTGCTGCTTGCGGAAATGACATGCCCACCTCGTAGAGAATATCGTATTTAAGACAATTCTGGAATGAGGGGGCGCATCACCAGGTCAGCCCCGCGGTCCATTTCCCATGGGTACACAATCCACTTGTGGGTGATGGCTGCGTAGTAGGTTGGGCCTTCGCGCGCAAAGAATGACTGCCCCGGTTTGTAATGCAGCACGGCCGTTTCGGCCGTACCGCCTACGGCCTCGATCCGCCCCTTGACGGTCATGATGGTGCGCCCACTGTCCCAGATGTCGTCTACGACCAGGATGACCTTGTTACGGAGCTGCGAATCAGCGGGAAACTGCAAGAACGTCGGCCAGGCCAGTTTTTGCTCAGAGGAGGGTAAGAACTCCACCGCGGCCGTTAGCACGTATTGCAGATTGAGCGCCTCAGCGATCAGCCCACCTGGGATGATGCCGCCTCGCGTAATCATGAGCAGGGCATCGTAACCCCGACGAAACTGCGGAATCAAATGATCAATCAGGGCGTCTACCTCTTGCCACGTCAGATATTCACGCTCCACAACGCGCTCCTTTGCTTGTTTTTAGAAATCAGAACCATGACATTGTACCTAACTTTGAGAGCAACCCCAAAACAACAAGGTTCGCACGCGTCGGCGGTGGACAGAAGCGGCGCGTGGGTAGTCTGCCGCCCGTGGAAGCGCCTCCGCACCGTGATTTTCTGGGCGCATGCCATGAAGTCACCGGAGACACAGCCAGAGTCAAACACGCGGTAAGTGCGATTGATTTGTTGAGATTATTGACAAAAGTATGAGCGCATGGTAAATTTTACACAGAGAATGATTGGTTTTCGGTGGTTTTTTGCCCATCCTTTGTGAATGTACTTTCTATGACTGTCACCGCCGATCCCGGCTTAATGCGTAGACTGAACAAAGCTCTCGTGCTGAACGTCCTGCGAACCCAAGGCCCAATTTCGCGGGCCGACCTGTCTCGACTGACGCACTTGAGCCGTTCGACCATCTCTGCCATCGCCCAGGATCTTCTGGATGAACACATGATCACCGACATGGGCGAAGGCAGTTCGAGCGGCGGTCGCCCCCCGATGCTGCTGTCTTTCAACTGGGATGCCGCGCTGGTGGCCGGCATCGAACTGGGCGCTTCGCACATTACCCTTCTGCTGACCAATCTGGCGCCAACGGTTATCATTCGTTTTGTTGCCCCATTCAGCATCGGCGCGGGGCCTGAGGCCGGCATGGAAGCTGTGAGCGCGGCCTTGAACACGGCCTTACAGCAGGCCGTGAACGACATCGGTAAAGAGCTGCCTTTTGTAGGCGCCGGGGTTGGTGTGCCTGGCCCCGTGGACTGGCTCAACGGATCGGTGGTGGCGCCGCCCATTATGCCGGGCTGGGATTGTTTTCCCTTTCGGCACATGTTGAGCGAACATCTAGGCGCACCGGTGTATCTGGACAACGACGCGAATTTGGGCGCGTTAGGAGAGTATTGGTATGGGGCAGGGCAGGGCGTGCAAGCGCTGGCCTTTGTCAAGGTCGGCACTGGGGTTGGCTGTGGTTTCCTCATCAACGGCCAGGTTTATCGCGGCGAAAGCGGTTTTGCTGGCGAAATCGGACACGTCACGGTGATGGAGAATGGGCCGCCCTGTAAGTGCGGCAGTTACGGCTGCCTGGAGGCTGTGGCCGGGGGCGATGCCCTGGCGCACCAGGTGCGACTTGCCTTGCTCGCCGGGCATCGCAGCAGCCTGTCCATGATCACTGATCCCAACACCATCACGACGCGCGAGGTGGCCTACGCCGCCGCGCATGGCGACAGCCTGGCCCTGCAAACGTTTCAGAACGCCGGCAGATTGCTGGGAATTGCTATTGCTGACATGATCAACCTGTTCAATCCAGGGCGGGTGTTGATTGGCGGCGGTGTTTCCCAGGCCGCTGATCTCCTCCTGGATCCATTGCGCCAAACCGTGAATGCACGGGCCATGCACGCCAGCGCGCAGGCCGCACCCATCATGCCTGCGGCGCTGGGCGGAGATGCCGTCGCCCTGGGCGCGGTCGCCATGGTCTTGCAGAATATCTTGCAAGGCCCCGCGATCGAGGTCGGCGGCTCTGACCAACTGGCTGACCTGCGCCACAACAACCTGGCTGATCCTGCTGCCTACCAGCCATCTGATTGTCTGGTTGTCAACGCAAGCTGAGCGCAGCCAGCGCCATGATGTCACTTCGAGGAGAAACATGAAGAGGTCCGCATTTGCCACGATGTGCCTGCTCATCCTGGCCTCTCTCAATCTCACCGCCTGCGGCGGCGCGACGCCGACGACAGCGCCGACCGCTGCCCCACGGGCTACCCAGGCTCCCACTGCCACCGTACCTCCCCTTGCGACCAAAGCCCCCGCGGCCACAAAGGCGCCCGCAGCCACAAAGCCTCCCGCGGCCGCCACAGCGCCTGCCGCAACTCGGATCATCATCTGGCATAGTTGGGCCGCTGACACGGTGAAACCCATCGAGGCCGCGTTCCGCGCCTATGAAGCGGCGCATCCAGGCCTGGTGATCGAACTATCCAAGGTGGATAACTTGGGCGACGCATTGACGATCGCGGTGCCGGTCGGCGACGGCCCCGACATCGTGGCGTGGACGAATGATCAGATCGGCAGTAACGCACTCCTACACAACATTGTCGCGCTGAACGACTTTGGGGTGGACGAAGCCTACCTCAGGTCTACCTATGAACCAGTCACGGTCAAGGGCATGCTGTGGCAAGGCAAAATCTGGGGTCTACCGGAGGTGCAAGACGGCATTGCGCTGGTCTACAATAAAGCGCTGGTGCAGGGATCGGACTTCCCGGCCGACCCGCAGGACTTCAATGGCCTCTTGACTGCGGCCAAGACCTTTGCTGAGAAGAACCCCGGCAAGTTCCTCATTTGCAACCAAGCCCTGGGCAATCCCGATGCGTACCATGTTGCGCCCATTTACTTTGGTCATGGCATGCCAAGCTATGTGGACGATCAGGGCAAGGTTTACCTGGACACCCCGGAAGGTTTAGCGGCGGCTGAGTGGATCAAGGCCTTCAGCGCGTATGCGCCGAAGGAAACCAGCCACGACATCTGCCGGTCTATGCTGCTAGAAGGTAAGGCCGCCGCATGGTGGACTGACCGTTGGGCCGTCGCTGACATGGAGGCTGCCAAACTAGACTACGGCGTGAAGGCGTTTGGGCGCCCGTTCGTGGGCATCAGGACCTTGATGCTTACCCCGAACGCGGTGGACCGCAAGCACGTCGAGGCCGCGCTGGACATCATGAAGTATTTCACCGGCGCAGAGGTTCAGAAAGGCCTGGCCTTGATCAACAAGACGGTGCCAGCCGCTTCCGCAGCCATCAACTCGGCTGAGCTGAAGGCCGTGGCGCCGATTCAAGGCTTTGCCGCGGCCCTGGCGCTGGGGGTGCCAAGCGCTACCACGCCGTATGCAGAGGCTCAGTGGGACGCCGTGGGCGCGGCTACGACTGCGATTTGGACCGGTTCCCAGACGCCGGCCAACGCGATGAAGGCGGCGCAAGCAGCGATCGAAGAGAAGATCAAGCAGATGAAGTAATTGATTTAACCAACCCCCATCGAACGACGGCAGCTTCACCTGTCAGGAGATGCCGCCAAAACCTGTGATGCTGCTGGCGTCGTGGCCGGCAGTCAGTTCCTAAGACGGAGGATAGGTCATGAAAGCATTTCGTTTCGTTTCTCTGCTCGTCGTGCTCACCATGCTTCTTGGCTTGACGCCTGTGGGCGCAGCCTCGGTGGCGCCCGCGACGACACCCAACCTCTTGGTGACGTTTCCCGGCAACTGGGTCTCCGCCGCCGGCCTGGGCGGCAACTGGGATCCTGGCAACACCAACACACAGGCCAGCGATGACAACGGCGACCAGGTGTGGAAGTTTACCACCAACGCCATTCCGGCTGGCGCCTACGAATTCAAAGCCACCGTGGGCGGCACCTGGGATGAGAACTACGGCGTCAACGGCGTGCCTGGCGGTCCCAATGTGCCTTTTACCACTGCGGGCGGCGAAACCGTTCATTTCTACTACGACCGGCGTGATGGCAATATGGTGGCCAGCCGGCCCAATTACCGCATCCCGGTGCTCGTTGGCAACCTGATGGGCGTGCTCGGCGGGCAGAACTGGTCGCCAGACAACCTCATCGGCTGGATGAAGGATCGCGATGGCGACGGCTGGTACGAGACGTCGTTCGACGTACCGCCCGGCAGCTACGAATACAAGGTGGCGCTCAACGAGTCGTGGGATGAAAACTACGGCGCGGGCGGCGTCCCCGGCGGCTCGAATATCACGCTCGTGGTGCCCGCCAATCGAGGAGCAAATACCGTTGTCACCTTCGGTTATAACGATACCACCCACCAGATTCGAGACAGCATCAACAACCCCATTGCGCCGCAAGTGGGCGATAACAACATCTGGTGGGACGGCCTGGGCCATGACAGCCGCAGCGGTCTTTACCGTGAACCATTTGGCGCGCTGAAGAAGAACACCAATGTCACCCTGCGCTTCCGCACCTACGCCAACGATGTGCAGCGCGTCAAGGTGCGTGTCTGGGACGCCGTGCAGCAGGGTCAAACCATTTACAATCTGGCCAAGGTTGGCACCGACCCGGATGCCGGCGGTTACGGCTACGACTACTGGGAAACCACGTTCAACACGGGCGCCAACTTGACGATTTTGTACTACCGCTTCGTCATCGAGGATGGCACGGCCGTTGTTTACTACGAAGACGACGCCGCGCGCGATGGCGGTTGGGGCCAGCCGTACAACAATTCGCCAGACATCTCGTGGAACATCTACGTTTATCAGCCTGGCTTTGATACGCCCGCGTGGGCCAAGAATGCGATCATTTACCAGGTCTTTCCTGACCGCTTCCGCAACGGGAGCACCGCCAACGACCCGACGGCCGCGGATTGGTTCTATCCCCAGGAGCGTGGTCATCGCTTCCCCGTGGTACCCTGGAACACGATTGTGCCTGATCCAGAGCCAAACGATCCAACGGCCAATCCCGACTGGTACGGCACCTACAGCAGTACGTCCTATGGCGGCGACCTGCAGGGCCTGATCGCCGAGTTGGGCTATTTGCAGAACCTGGGCATCACGACCATCTATCTGAATCCCATTTTCGATTCACCGTCCAATCACAAGTACGATGGGCGCAGCTATCTGCGCATTGATCCGACGATGGGTGTTTTGGGAGACGATTCGGCGACGTTGGCCCTCTTCGAGCAGCTCACCTCGCAGGCGCACAGCCGCGGCATGCACATCGTCCTGGACGGCGTGCCCAACCACGTCTCTTCCGACAGCCCCTTCTTCGATCGGTTTGGCCGCCACCCCGAAGTTGGCGCCTGTGAAAGTCTGGACAGCCCGTATCGCACCTGGTTCTTCTTCCAGCCTGCGAACCCGCCTGGCACCGGCGTTTGCGCTGGCGATACGAATTACACCGGCTGGTTCGGCGTGCAGACGCTGCCCCAGATCAATACCGCGCATCCGGATGTGCTGAACTACTGGTTCGGCCCGAACGGCGTTGCCACCTACTGGCTCGCGCGTGGCGCGGACGGCTGGCGTATTGACGTGGTGCCCGACATCGTCGGCGTCAACCCAACCTTCTTCGAGACATTCCGCTCTGTCGTCAAGGCTAGTTACCCCAACGCTATGCTCTTCTCCGAAACCTGGGGCGAAGATGACGCCAAGTTCCGCCTGCTGGGCGATGAGTTCGACTCCACGATGAACTATCGCTTCCGCAAGGCGATGCTCGGCTTCATGCGCGACACGGTCTGGAGCGACAATGACAACAACGGCGACAATACCATCAACCCGCTGTCGCCCACGCAGTTCGACAATATGATGCGCACGATTCAGGAGGACTACCCGGCTCCTGCCTTCGAGTCGGCCATGAACCTGCTGGGCAGCCATGACACCAACCGGCCCGTGCGTGTGCTTGACCATGACGGCATCGCGGGCGGCCAACCGGTCAATGGCTTCCAGGATGGCCGCAACCGCCTGGCGCTGTTAGCTGTGGTGCAAATGACGGTGCCTGGCGCGCCGACCATCTATTACGGTGATGAAGTTGGCCTGGCCGGCTATGGCAGCGACATCCCACGGGATGACCCCTACAACCGTCAGCCCTATCCGTGGTCAGACGAGGCTGGCTACAGCTCGCTGCCGGCCTGGCGTCAGGCGCACAGCGACCTGCTGGCGCGCTATCAAACGCTCACCGCGCTGCGCAACAGCAAGAGCTTCTTGCGCACCGGCTCGTGGAACACGCTCCTCACCGACGATGCCGCCAAGGTGCTGGTCTACGGCCGCCGCGACAACACAGGCGTGGCCGTGATTGCCATCAACCGCGACACCGTGGCCAAGGATGTGACGATCAACGTAGACGGCTACGTGCCAGAAGGCGCCACGCTCGATGACGGCCTGACCGGCGACAGCCTGACGGTCGGCCCGGCGCGCACAATGACCTTCAATGTGAGCGGCATGGGCGCACGGGTCTGGGTCAGCCGCCCGGGCCTCGATATGACGCGTTCCTCGGCGCCCACCAACCTGACGGCCAGCGAAGGCTCGGGCAGCGTGACCTTGAACTGGAGCGCGCCGACCGATGCGGTCGTGGCTGGTTATGATGTCTACCGCAGTGTGGTGGATGGCGGCTATGAGCAGATCAGCGCCGCGCTGGTGGTGGGCACCACCTACACCGATACCACGGTGCACAACGGCCTGAAATACTACTACCAGGTCAAGGCCGTGACGCCAGCTGGTCTCAAGAGCCAGGCCTCCAACTCGGCGACGGCGATTCCGCACTACACCATCGGTTGGGCCAACCTGCAGTGGCCGCCGGAACTGACGCACATTATCAGCTTCAACACCCATACCGACATGGTCTACGGCCAGGTGTGGATTGACGGCGTCACAGGTCAAGCGGGCGCGACGCCGAGCCTCATGGCCGAAGTCGGCTATGGGCCGGTCGGATCGAACCCTGCCTCCGGTTGGAGCTGGTTCCCCATGACCTTCAACGTGGATGCGGGCAGCAACGACGAGTTCAAGGGCGACATGCTGCCGCATCCCATCGGCGAGTACGACTACGCCGTGCGCTACACGACGACCAACGGCCGCGATTGGCTGTATGCTGACCGCGACGGCACTGGCAACGGTTATGACCCCGCCCAGGCCGGCCGCTTGCACGTCATCAGTTCCGGCGACACGACCCCGCCCGCCGTGCCGCTGAACCTGCACGAGGTCAGCCGCTCGGCCGCCGCGATTATCATCGGCTGGGACGCCTCGCCCGATGCGGACACGGCCGCCTACGGCGTTTACCGCGAAATGCTGGCTGACGATGTGCCAACCGCGCGCGTGCTCATCGCGTACGTGCTGGCGCCAACGACAGAGTACACGGACACCGATGTGGCGACCGGCCACACCTACCGCTACAGCGTGACGGCCATTGACACCAGCTTCAATGAATCGGGCTTCTCGAACACGGTGGACATCACCGCGGAACAGCGCGCCGTGCAGATCACCTGGAACCTGACCATCCCCACCTTCACGCCGCCAACAGATACGATCTACATCGCCGGCGACACCGCGAGCGTCTTTGGCACGTCCTGGAACCCCGGTTACAGGCCGCTGACGCGCGTGGATGACACGCACTGGACGATCACCTTGACTGGCCTTGAAGGCATGCACCTGCAATACAAGTTCACGCGCGGCTCCTGGGACATGGTCGAATGGTGGGGAACCATCATTGGCACGAACAACCGCCAACTCGATGTGGTCTATAGCCAGGGCGGCGTGCAAACCGTCAACGTGACGGACCTCGAAAACTGGCGCGACCTGCTGGTGGTGGAAGCCGGACGGACGAACCCGCATCCTCGCTCGCCTGGTGTCATCACCGCGGTGTGGGCGCGCATGAACCGCCCGATCAACCCGGTCACGGTGGCTGCGGACACCATCACGGTGCGGACGAGCGGCGGTCAACTGATTCCTGGCACCACGACCTATAATGACGCCACGACCATGTTGACCTTCACACCGGTGCAGCCGTTTGGCCCCGGCACGTTTGTGGCGACGGTCAATCCGGGCAACCTGCGCGGGACCGACAATGACAATGTGGGCATGATGGCGCCCTACGTGTGGACGATTGTGGATCAACCAACGGCGGTGCATTTGAGCGGGCTAACCGCCTCAGGCGCCGCGCCATGGCTGTGGGGCATGGCCGCGCTGTTGGCCGCTCTGCTGCTGCTCACAGCCGTCCGCACCTGGCGTCGCGCCCGGCTTGGGTAAACAACAGCGGCAGGGTCTCAGACCCTGCCGCTGCATCTGGCAACAGTTCCCGCCGGTCTTCTGATTGGCGGGTTGAAAACGAACGATAGTCAGACTTCGGACGTCGCACGACTTCCGAAGTCTGGTTGTTTTGGCGACCTGTTAGGGATAGACGCCGCGCAGCTCGAGCGCTTCGGCAACGCGATTGATTGCCAGCGTGTACGCGGCCATGCGCGTGGGCAGGCTCTTCTCGCGCGATTCGTTCAGGACGGAATTGAATGAATCCACCATGAGCCGTTCCAACTGGCGCTTGACATCATCCTCGCTCCAGAAGAACGCCTGCAAACTTTGCACCCATTCAAAATAGGAAACGGTCACGCCGCCGGCGTTGCACAGAATGTCAGGTACGATAAAGGTGCCGTTGTCCATCAGGATCTTGTCGGCATCCGGCGTGGTAGGGCCATTGGCGCCTTCGGCCAGCACCTTGCAGCGAATCTTTGGTGCATTCTCCTCCGTGATCTGGCCTTCGAGCGCGGCCGGGATGAGCACGGTGCACGGCAGCTCCAGCAGCTCCGTATTGTTGACCGTATCTGAGCCAGGAAAACCGACGACGCTGCGGGTTTCGCGTACAAACTGCTGCAAGGAGGGAATGTCCAGTCCCTTGGCGTTGTAGATGCCGCCGTTGACATCGCTGACGGCAATCACCTTGACGCCCAAAATTTGCATGCAGCGAGCCGCCACCGCGCCTACATTGCCAAAACCTTGCACGACCGCGGTGGCGCCTTCGACTCGAATACGCAGATGCTTCAGCGCCTCACGCGCCATGAACATGACGCCGAGGCCGGTCGCGTCGAAGCGCCCCTGCGAACCGCCGATCTGAATCGGTTTGCCGGTGACAACTGCGGGCACGGAGTAGCCGCGGTGCATCGAGTAGGTATCCATGATCCAGGCCATCACCTGGGGATTGGTGCCTACGTCGGGCGCGGGAATGTCACCCTCGGGCCCCATCATGATGGAAATTTCGGTGGCGTAACGCCGGGTCAGTCGGCGCAGCTCCCGCTCTGACAATAGACGCGGATCAACGATCACGCCGCCTTTGGCCCCGCCGTAAGGCAGGTTCATCAGCGCGCACTTCCAGGTCATCCACATGGCCAAGGCCCGCGTCTCATCCAGGGTGACAGCCGGGTGGTAACGAATACCGCCCTTGGTTGGGCCGCGCACCGTGCTGTGATGCACCCGATAGCCGGTGTACATCTCGATGCGACCATCATCCATTTCAACCGGGAAGTTGACAATCAACTCGCGCTTGGGTACGCGCATGAACTTGATCGTGTTGGGCGACAGGTGAGGCATCTGACTGGTTGCCTCATCGAACTGGGCCAGAGCCACTTCATAGGCGCTGCGCTGGGGATGTCCATTCATTCTGTTTCTCCTCTACATTGAGATCTTCACATACGACAAAGCGTATGTAAGCTTATCAGCACTGATAGCCTGTTTATACATTTGATTCTAATCCAGAGATGGATAGTCGTCAAACGGAAGATAGTTCACAGATTCTGCAAGGCAATAGACGAAACACTAGGACCAGTAGATAACAAAACATACACGCAAGGTAGAGTCATCGAATGTCAAGAACAACGATTTTACATAAAAAACTAGTATCGTTCATCATGCTGCTGCTGCTGGCCGCGCCGTCATGGGCGCAGGCTGCTGACGCGGCGGCTTTGGCGCCAGGCGAACGGCTGCCGGTCGGCGACGCCCTGGCAGCGCCTGCGCAGCGCCATCCCCTGATGATCGAGGTGATGCGCGATCGGCGCTACCCCGGCAGCGAGATCACGATCGAACAGACGTTGGCCGCGGGCAGCAACTACAACCGCTACATCGCGTCGTACCGTTCCGAAGGGCTGAAGATCTATGCGCTGCTGACAGTCCCGCGCGCCGCGCGGCCCGCCAGCGGCTGGCCGGTGATCGTTTTCAACCACGGTTATATTCCTCCGGAGCAGTACCGCACTACCGAACGCTATGTGGCTTATGTGGATTATTTTGCCCGAGCGGGCTATATCGTTTTTCGGCCCGATTACCGCGGCCACGGCAGTTCAGAAGGTGTGGCGACGGGCGGCTACGGCACGCCCGACTACACCGTGGATGTGCTCAACGCCGTCAGCTCGCTCAAGCGTTATCCTGGCGTTGACCGTGAACGCATCGGCATGTGGGGCCATTCAATGGGCGGGCACATCACCCTGCGCGCCATGGTCACCACAGACGACATCCGCGCGGGCGTGATCTGGGGCGGCGTCGTGGCTTCTTACGAAGACATGATGTACAACTGGCGGCGGCCAGTGCCCGTGACCGTGCCGCAGCGCGCCCGGCGTTGGCGGCAGGATTTGATCGAACGCTACGGCACGCCGCAGCAGAACGCCGCCTTCTGGAATTCGATTTCGCCCATCAACTCCGTGGCCGACGCGTCGGGTCCCATTCAGCTTCATCACGGCACCCAGGACGAATCGGTGCCGCTTGAGTTCTCCGCCAGCCTCTACGCGGCCTTGCAGGAGGCCGGGGTGCCGAGCGCCTTCTACCAGTATGCTGGCGATAATCACAACATCTCCGCCAACTTCCGCGTGGCGATGCAGCGTTCATTGGCCTTCTTCGATCAATACGTCAAGAACTATGTGCCGCTGCCGCCAGAGATGCTGCGCGTGCCGCGTGAGTAGGGCAGCGGGCGGCCGCCGACGGTCTTGCCATGCGAGGGCGCTGTGTTGAGTTCGCCTGCTGACGCCTATTGTTCGCGTCGCCTGCCCGGATGAACGCCGACTCTGCGGCCCCGCCGCTGCCCATTCTCGAACGCATGGCCGTGCGCATGGCGCACTGGCTCGACGTCCGTCGCGAGGTGCCGACCGTGACGCGCTACCTGGGCTGGGCTATGCGCCGGCTGGGTGTGCGCGCGCTGCGCGCAGGGCAGCTCGAGGTCATCCTGGCCGCGCTGCGCGGCGAATCGGTTCT
>JBGAVB010000400.1:0-2780 GCA_044228345.1 Anaerolineae bacterium
AACGGCCGGATCTGATCTATCCGCTAGATTATGGGTACCTGGCGGGAACCACGGCCGGGGACGGGCAGGGGATTGATGTCTGGCTGGGACGCAGCGCCGAACGCCGCGTCACGGCCATTGCCTGCACGGCCGACCTGTGGAAGCGTGACGCAGAGATCAAAATTCTGCTGGCGTGTGATGATCGCGAAATCGAGATGATTCATACGTTTCTGAATCAGACTACAGGGTTGCCATGCCTCATCATCAAGCGCAACGAATCGAGGCAGGACAAGCGCAGACGTACGATGAGGCGTCATCGGGCATGACCATCGCACCGGCTGAGTTACTGGCGCGCCTTCCACCGCCATCCGGCCGACGCCTGGCCCTGCGCGTCACGCCGGCGGCGCAGCGCGCCCTGCGCCAGGGGCATCCCTGGCTTTTCGAACAAGCGATAACCGATCAGCGCCAGCAGGGGCAGCCAGGCGACCTGGCCGTCATTTTCGACGATCAGCGCCGCTTTCTCGCCATCGGCCTCTACGATCCTACCTCGGTCATCCGCGTGCGCATCCTGCACCATGGCGCGCCCGCCGCCATCAATCAGGCCTGGTTTGCTGCCCGGTTGACTGCGGCCGCAGCCCGCCGCGCCGATTTGCCTACTCAGGGCACCACGGGCTACCGCCTGGTGCATGGCGAGAACGACGGGCTGCCGGGGCTTGTGATTGATCGTTACGATGCCATTCTCGTCTTGAAGCTCTACACCGCCGCCTGGATCCCGCATCTGCCCATCGTGCTGGGTGCGCTGGCCGAGGTGATGACCGCACAAGGCGTGGTTCTGCGCCTCAGCCGTGAGCTGCGGCGCCAGCCGGCCCTGCTGTACGGTCTGGCTGACGGCATGACCCTGGCCGGCGACCTGCCTAATCCGGCCGTGCGCTTTACTGAAAATGGGCTGAGCTTCGAGGCTGACGTGCTGCGCGGCCAGAAGACCGGCTTCTTCTTCGATCAGCGCGAGAACCGAGCGGCTGTGGCCGGATTAGCCGCCGGCCGTCGCACCTTGAACGTCTTTGCCTACACGGGTGGTTTTTCGCTCTACGCCGCGTCTGGCGGCGCGCCCGAGGTGCTGAGCCTGGATATCAGCGCGCCCGCGCTGGCCGCGGCCGTGCGTAACTTCGAGCTGAACCAGCATCTGCCGGCCGTGGCTGCGGCAACGCACACCGTGCTGGCGGCCGACGCGTTCGATGCCCTGGCCGCGCTGCGGGAACGCAGGCAGCGCTTTGACCTGGTGATCGTGGACCCACCGGCCCTGGCGAAACAAGAGCGTGAAATCGAGGGTGCTGTGCGCGCCTATCGGCGCTTGACCCGCCTGTCCCTGGAGGTATTGGCGCCGTCTGGTACGCTGGTCATGGCTTCGTGCTCTAGCCGGGTGAGCGCCGCGGACTTTTTCGCCGCCGTCGAACAGGCCGCCGCTGAAGTAGATCGCCCTCTCCACATTTTCGCACGCAGCGGCCACGCCCTGGATCACCCGATTGCGTTCGCGGAAGGCGCCTATCTCAAATGCCTGTTTGCTGCAGTGCGGTGAGCAGCGTGCTGGCGACCAAAGTCTTGTCTGTGAGCGCACGAGTCTTTCCTGGAAGGAGTAGAATAGTGAAAACCCACTTGTTTCAAATCCATCGGCCACGCCTGAGCCGGATGGCAGCAGCAATCCTCTGCCTGCTGATCACCGGCGTCGTTCTGCCCCCTGCATCGTCGGCCACAGCCAGTGCAGCCCACAATGCGATGAAGAATGTCAACACCACCGTGACGTTTGCCGTCATCGGCGATTATGGTGTAGATGATGCTAATGAGCAGGCGGTAGCCACCATGGTTTCGGGGTGGAATCCTGATTTCGTGGTGACGACCGGAGATGACTATTACAGCACAGCGGGCGGCTCAGGGACGGGAAAGTACGATGAATCTACGGGCGCTTACTACTGCAATTTTCTCAAGGATATCTCCACCACGGGCGCTCGCTGCCCGACCGGCCTGGCCGCCGTCAACCGCTTTTTCCCGTCTATGGGCAATCACGACTACAGCGATGCCACACCGGCGCCGACCACCTATCTGACCTATTTCACGCTGCCAGGCGCGGGTTTGACCAACACATCGAACAACGAGCGCTACTATGACTTCGTGCAGGGGCCGGTGCACCTTTTTGTGATCAACAGCAATACCCAGGAACCAGACGGAACCAGCAGCACGTCGGTTCAAGCGACCTGGCTGCAAACCCAATTGGCCGCTTCAACCTCGGCCTGGAATGTGGTCGTCTTTCATCATCCGCCGTACTCGTCAGGCTCCACACACGGATCAACTCCGTACATGCAGTGGCCCTTTGCCGCCTGGGGAGCCGACGTGGTGCTCAACGGCCATGATCACACGTATGAACGGATTGTCAGGGATGGGATTGTCTATTTCGTGAATGGGCTTGGCGGCGCCTCCAGGTACAGCTTCGGGACGCCCGTGGCGGGCAGCGCCTTCCGCTACAACGCCAACTGGGGCGCCATGCGCATCGTCGCCACCGACACAACCATGGATTTTGCGTTCCTGTCGGTGAACAGCGGCGGCACGCTGCAGGATAGCTATCATCTACCGGTCTCGGCGCCCACGCCCACGCCGACAGCGACCCCGGAACCGCCGACCGCCACGCCAACTTCAGCGACGGAACTGCCGACGGCCACGCCGGCGACGACATTTCCGACCGCGCCCGGCGGCAATCCGACCGCGACGAAGACCTCCACACCGACAAAGACGCCGACGGGGACCCGCAC
>JBGAVB010000401.1:0-2778 GCA_044228345.1 Anaerolineae bacterium
GGCTCGACTGCTTCGGCGATATAGTCCCGGTAATCCGCCGGATTGACCATATCGGCGATGAGCTGGCCGTTGGCATCCATGAACCGCAGCTTGCCGTCATACTGCTCAAGCGTCCCATCGTCGCTCACCAGTCCCATGAACAAGGTGGGGAAGTTGGCAAAGACCGCTACTTCGTCGCTAAACCGTTCGAAGGTGGGCTTGAACCAGGCCAGCGTCCGCTCAGCGATTTCAATCATCTCCGGAATGCCGGCCAAAATACGGTCGCGCGTTTCCGGCGCTAGAGGGGCATTGACGCCGCCGGGGACGACCCAGGCCGGGTGGATCCGTTTGCCGGCCAACCACTCGATGATCTGCTGGCCGAATTGACGCAGGCGGATGCCGTCGCGTCCCATGGCCGGGTTGACCTGCAGGAGGCCGACGATATTGCGCACGGCTGGATCGGCATCCATACCGAGGACAAAATCGGGCGCGGAGAGGTGGAAGAAGCTGAGTGCGTGCGACTGCATATGCTGCGCCAGGTTCAGGATGCGGCGCAAGGACGCGGCTGGCGCTGGAATGCGCACGGCCATCAGCGCGTCGCAAGCCTTGGCCGAAGCCAGGAGGTGACTGATCGGGTAGATGCCGCAGATGCGCGCCATCAGACTAGGCATTTCATAGAAGGGGCGTCCCTCGCAGAACTTCTCGAACCCGCGCATTTGGGTCACATGAAACTGCGCGTCCTGCACATTCCCCTCATCATCGAGCTGAATCGTAATCTTGGAATGGCCCTCGATGCGCGTGACGGGGTCAATCATGATTTGTCTTGGCATAAAAATGATCTCCTCAGAACTTGAGCACCCTCAGGCCCCGAACCTGGTCAGCGCGGACACGTCTGGCGTGCGGCCTTGCAATAACTCGCTCAGCACCGTGAAAATGGTGTCGGCAGATGGCGGACACCCAGGAATGTACACATCTACGGTGACGACATGATGGATGGGAATGACCTTGGGCAGCAGCCGCGGGATCACCTGGTCTGGGATGAGCGGCCGATAACCGACGTTCTCGATGTAGGCCCGGCGTAGAACAGCATCAGGCCCCCAGGCGTTGCGCATCGAGGGTACGTTGGATGTCACGGCGCAGTCGCCCAGCGAGATGAGGGTTGTGGTATGGGCGCGGATGTGCTTGATCTTCTCCAGGTCTTCCTCGCTGCTGACCGCGCCTTCCACGAGCGCAATATCAACATGGTCTGGGAAGACCTTCGTGTCAACGAGGGGACTGTAGACGATATCCACCAGCTGCACCAGGGCGATCAAGCGTTCATCTATGTCCAGGAACGACATATGACAGCCCGAGCAGCCGTCCAGCCAGACAGTCGCGAAGGAAGGCTTGGTCATGATTGGCTCCCCTGGCGCTTGTGCACCAATTCTGAAATAAGCTCTGGGCGCTTGATCATCTCTGCCACCGACTTTCCCTTTTCGAACAGCGCGCCGGTGGGGCAGACCTGTACGCACTTGCCGCAGCTGGTGCAGGTAAGCGATTCGCCCCAGGGCCCGGCCAGGTCGGCGATCAGCAGAGTTGAGCTTCCCCGATCCCGAAGTCCCCAGGTGCTGGCGCCTTCGACCTCGGCACAGACTCGGACGCAGCGCGAGCACAGGATGCAGCGATTGTGATCGAGGCCAAAGCGGGGATGAGAGTAATCAACGGGTAAAGATGGGCAGGCATACGCGTAGGTGACATGGTCCATGCCGCAGGCTTGTGCGACGGCCTGTAGTTCGCAGTGACCATTGGCCACGCACACGGCGCAGATGTGGTTGCGCTCAGAAAACAACAATTCCAAAACCATCTTGCGATACGCCGCCAGGGTGGGCGAGTGGGTCATAATCTCCATACCAGGCGTGACAGGGGTGACGCAGGCCGGAATGAGCTTATTCGAGCCTACCGTTTCCACCATACATAACCGGCAGGCGCCCACATCGCTCAGCCCCTCCAGGTGACATAAAGTTGGGATGGATATGCCATTGGACCGGGCGACAGTCAGGATGGATTCCCCAGCCCGCGCATGCGCCGGTTGCCCGTTGATCACAACGCCCGGGATGGTGCGCCCCGCGGCTGGATCACTTGAGTTTGACGACATGGTGAAACTCCTCATTCAGTAAGAACTCTGCCTTCTTGCTGTAACGATGCTACATGTGTGAAATACTTCACTGGGATTGTAGCGGAATCACCCATTGTCGCATATGAGATAAAACAGGTCGCGGTGTGAATCCTGAATGTCTGCGAGGATTGACGGAGGTTGCGGGCGAGAATGTTGCTAACAGATCCGTGGGAGTTGTTCGCCCGTCAGCATGTCCACGATGCGTTGCCCGCCAATGCGGGTGCGTAAGACGACGCGACCCGGATGGTCGGCCAGGACTTCGCCGATCAAGGCCGCTTCGCGTCCCAAAGGATGCGCCTGAAGCGCGGCCAGGACGGCCTCGGCCGCCTCACGCGCCACGATGACCAGGCATTTGCCCTCGTTCGCGACGTAGAGCGGATCCAGACCCAGGATTTCACACGCCCCGCGCACATCATCCCACACCGGAATCCTGGCTTCGTCCAGGCGCAGACCTAGGTTGGCCGCCTGGGCGATCTCATTGAGCGTTGCCGCCAGTCCGCCGCGGGTCGGATCGCGCAGCACACCGATGCGCGGCACGGCCGCCAATGCCGCAGCAACAAGGCCATGCAGCGCGGCCGTGTCGGAGCGGATTGCGGAATCGAAGGCCAGGTTCTCCCGCTGCGCCATGATCGCCATGCCGTGAT
>JBGAVB010000402.1:0-2766 GCA_044228345.1 Anaerolineae bacterium
GCTCTGCGCTGGAAGTGGCGACGTTAGAGTGGACGGTCGTGCCCGCGGCGATTCCGTTGGCAGACATGACGTGGGACTACATCAACAGCCTGGGACTGGCTTGGACGACGGTTGCCCCGCCGCCTGTGACGCTGCCGCCGGGCAGCCATCTGGATTTCCTCGTGAACGGCAACGCGGGCGCGTACGTTTTGCTGCGCAGCGGGACCCGCGCCGCAGGCGGCCCATTCGTGCGCAACCTGGCGCAGCACCGGCTCACGCCGGACGGGGACCTCAACAACTCATGCTCTGTAGACGTGCTGGATGTCACCGAGGTGGCTGCGCACTGGAACACCGCCTTGGGCAGCCCTACCTTTGACCCGCTCTACGACCTGGACGACAGCGGTGCGGTCACCGTGCAGGACATCATGCTCGTCGCGGCTCAGTTTGGCGCCACCTGCACGCCCTGACATTCCTTTTTGCCCTAACATATCCTCGAATGAGTGACTAAAAGCAAACTGCCCGACCGTAAGGCCGGGCAGTTTCGCGCCAAGCGTCAGCGGGTGCGCCGTCTCAACTGCTGGCTGCCGCCCCAAACAGCGCGGCATTGATCTCGGCCACGCTGTCAAAGATCCACGTCGCGGGCGGGGACAACCGCGCAAACGCGTCCGCGCGGCTGACGCCGCTCAGCACGCCGATGGTGCGCAGGCCGGCTGCTTGCGCGCCGACGATGTCGGTCTCCACACGGTCGCCCACCATGACCGTGATGTCGGCGCTGACGCCGCGCCGCGCCAGCGCCTGCTCGAACATAGCGACCTGCGGCTTGCCCACGACCGTTGGCTCCACGCCGCTGGCCGTGCGCAAGAAGGCCACGATCGCGCCTGCGCCCGGCAGCTCTCCCTCTTCAGTCGGCAGGGTGGCATCGTCGTTGGTGGCGACGAAGCGCGCGCCGGCCCGAATCGCCAGCGTAGCCTCTTTCAGCGAGTGCCACGTGGCCGCGCGATCGAGCCCTGCCGCCACCCAGCCCGCGCGTCGCCAATCCGCGACCACCTCCAGGCCGGCCTGCGTAATCGCTTCGCGCAGGCCTGACTCGCCAACGACGAAAACGCTGGCGCCCGCGCCAGCCTGTCCGGCCAGCCAATGCGCGGTCGCCAGGCTGCTGGTGAAGATGGCGTCTTCATCCACCAGGATGTCCATCGCGGCCAGCTTGGCTTGAAATTGGGCGGCCGTCAGGGTTGCGTTGTTGGTCAGAAACAGAAAGGGGATGCGGCGCGCCTGCAAGTTGGCGATGAGCGCGGCCGCGCCAGGGATGGCCGCATGGCCGCGATAGATGACGCCGTCCATATCAAAGAAAAACGCGCCGATGCTGGCGGTTGACAGGTCGTGGTTCACGAGTCGGACTGCTCCGTTTCTTGAAGATCGTGCTCAACATCCACGGCGGCCGTGGCGATCGCCCAACTTACCAGGAACCAGCCGCCGGCCGAAATAGCCAGCGCCATGATGATCGAGAGCGGGTTCAGCGGCACCTGGCCGCGCACGATGCCGATGATGGCTAACAGCGTGCCCGCAGCGGCAAAACCAAGGCCGATGCGCACGGGCAGGCTGCGCCGCTGCCACCAGGATGGGTGTGGTGTTTGAACCAACGTTGTCTCCTTCTTTTCCGCGCTCAGCTCGCTACTGGCACGGGCACCGTGCCCGCAATCTCGGCTACAACCTGGTCAGGTGTGCGCCCGCGTAAGCGAGTCTGGGGACTGACATGAATCCGATGGGTCAGCACCGCGTTGGCCAGGTGCTGCACATCGCTTGGAATGACGAAATCGCGGCCTTGCAGCGCGGCCAGGGCCTGACTGGCGCGGGCCAGGGCCAACGTCCCGCGGGGAGAGACGCCTAATTCGACGGAAGGATGGTCGCGCGTCGCGCGCACGATCCGCACCAGGTAACGGCGCACATCCTGGCTGACATGGATCTCGCGCACCTGGGACTGCAGCGCGATCACATCGTCAATCGTCGCTGCCGGCTGCAGGTGCGCCAGCGGCTCGTCGCGCTGGTACTGGATCAGCATCTGTTCTTCTTCCGCTTCATCGGGATAGCCCAACCGGATCTGCAGCAAAAACCGATCCACCTGGGCTTCGGGCAAAGGAAAAGTGCCCTCCAGTTCGATGGGATTCTGCGTGGCTAACACCAGGAACGGCCGCGGCAATGCATAGGTCTCCGTGTCCACGGTCACTTGACGCTCCTGCATCGCTTCCAGCAGCGCGGATTGAGTGCGCGGCGTGGCGCGGTTGATCTCATCCGCCAGCAGAAGTTGACTGAACACCGGCCCGGGTCGAAACTCGAACGACTGCGTTTTTTGGTTGAAAAAACTAATGCCGGTTACGTCGCTGGGCAGCAGGTCAGGCGTAAACTGAATGCGGGCAAAACTGCCGGTGATACTGGCCGCGAGGGCCTTCGCCAACGTGGTCTTGCCGATGCCCGGCACATCCTCGATCAATACATGACCATCGCTCAGGAGCGCCACCAGCAGCAGTTCGACGACCCTGGCTTTGCCGATCACCACCTGCCCCACGCTGCGCTGCACCGCCTGGCTGAACTGTGCAAAATCCACGCTGCCTCCCGACTTGGTTGAGAAACTGAAAGAAAGATACCTTCTGGGCCGAAATTGTAGTGCATGTGAGAACCAAAGTCAACTTGCTCTTCCGCAGGGGGATAGATAAAATGAATGTATGAAATCCGCACCTGGGAGGAGACGCTGGTAATGCTGGCAGGCCTATGAAGCAAGAGACGACTTCT
>JBGAVB010000403.1:0-2757 GCA_044228345.1 Anaerolineae bacterium
AACTACTACGGGGATGAAGACCTGGTGGACGCAGCCGCCGAAGTCGCCTTCGATGAAATCGCCTGGAGCCAGCAGATCACGCTGGAATGGCTGGAAGAGGGAGACGAGGAAGAGTAAGTATGACGGTCATAGATGCCAGCCGCAGTCAGGACAACGATTGGCGGCGGCTGTTCGATGTGGAACAACAAGCGCCCTTGTTGGACGGTTCTACGCGCACCTACGTCAACTTCGACAACGCCGCGTCCACGCCGCCGCTGCGCGCGGTGACCGCGGCCGTCAACCGTTTTCTCCCGTGGTATTCGTCGGTCCACCGCGGCTCCGGTTTCAAGAGCCAGCTGGCCACCTTTGCCTACGAAGAAGCCCGCCGCACGACCATGCGTTTCGTCGGCGCTGATCGGGCCGCGCATGTTTGTATCTTCGGCAAGAACACCACCGAAGCCTTGAACAAGCTCGCGCGCCGTTTCCCGTTTGCGCCGGGGCGCGACACCATCATCGTCTCCATGATGGAGCATCACTCCAACGATCTCCCTTACCGGGCCGTCGCCAACGTGGTGCATGTGGCGGTCAAGCCGGACGGCAGCCTGGACGAGGCAGACTATGACCGCAAGCTGGCGCAGTATGGTGAACGGGTCGCGCTGGTGGCCATCACCGGCGGCAGCAATGTGACCGGCATCATCAACCCGGCGCAGCGCCTGGCGGCCAAAGCCCACGCCGCGGGCGCGCAATTCCTGCTCGACATCGCGCAGCTGGCGCCGCATCGGCCAGTGAGCATGGGCAGCCTGGATGACCCCGGCCATTTCGACTACGTGGCGCTGTCCGCGCACAAATTGTATGCGCCGTTTGGCGCCGGCGCTCTCATCGGCCGGCGCGACACCTTTGCCCAGGGCGAGCCTGACCAGCGCGGCGGCGGCACGGTCGAAATCGTGACCGAGGATGGCGTCTGGTGGAGCGGCCCGCCGGATCGAGATGAAGCCGGCAGCCCCAACGTCGTGGGCGCGGTCGCGTTGGCCGCGGCCATCGAACAGCTGCAAGCGGTGGGGATGGACACGGTCGCCGCGCATGAGGCCGAGCTAACGGCGTATGCCCTGCGTCGCCTGGCCGCCGTCGAGGGCCTTGAAATCATCGGCGATGCTGACCCGGCGCGCGCCGCTGCGCGCCTCGGCGTCATTCCATTCAATCTGCGCCACGCACAGCATTTCCTGGTCGCCTCGATTCTGGGCCATGAGTTTGGCATCGGGGTGCGCAACGGCTGTTTCTGCGCCCATCCCTACATCCTGCACCTCCTGGGGCTTGACGCGGCGCAGACGCAGCACGTGCGCGATGAAATGCTGGCCCATAACCGTGCGCATATGCCGGGACTGGTGCGCGCCAGTTTTGGCCTCTACAACACCCTGGCCGAGGTGGATTACCTGGTCGAGGCGCTGACCAAAATCGCCCGCGGCGAATACAAAGGTGATTATGTGCAAGATCAGGCTTCTGGCGACTATGCGCCCCGCGGCTGGCAGCCCGATTTCAAGTCGTTTCTAGGCTGAACGTAGGCCGCGGATCGTCACGGATGGCCCGTTTTCATCCGAGGGCCTTTTCATTCACCGTTGTGCGCCTCGCGCAGGGGCGCTTGACTTGAAGATAACCCGATGGCTCACACCAAGACACAAAGAAGCTCTTGACGCCTGAGTGGCATTGTGGCTTCGTGTGAGACCCGGTTTGAAAATGCGGCAAAGGAGAGTGGTATGGCTCACATCGTCAACCCGGAGCGATCGTACCGGCTGCTGCAGCAGCGCCTGGATCGCAACGTCACCGGCGCGCCGGAAACGCCGGTTTTCATGCAGATTCTCAAGCTCCTCTTTTCCCCGGCCGATGCCGAGATCGCGCGCCAAATGCCAACCAACTTCACCAGGTTGTCCGACCTTGCGCGCAGGTTGCAGATGCCCGCGGACGAGTTGCTCGACATCCTCGTGCGCATGGCCGAGCGCGGCGTGGTGATTGACATCGAGCGCCGGGGCGAACGCTACTTTTCGCTGGCGCCCGTGGTGATTGGCTTCTTCGAATTCACATTCATGCGCCTGCGCCCCGATGCACCACTGCCGGAGCTGGCGCGGCTGTTCGAGGCTTACTTCAAAGAGGATGACCGTTTTGCGCGCGCAGTTTTCCAGCATGAAACCCAAATCGGGCGTTCGTTGGTGCGCGAAGAGGCGCTGCCAGCCGGGGTCAACGGCGAGCATGTTGAGATTCTGGATTGGGAGCGGGCGAGCAGCATCGTCAAAACGGCGACCGACGCCGCCGTGTCGTTGTGCGCGTGCCGGCACCATGCCAGCCATCTGAACGAAGCCTGCGATCGCCCGCTGCGCACCTGCCTGTCGTTCAACCACGGCGCCTCCATGCTCGTGCGCAACGGCGTGGCTGAGCGGATTACCAACAGCGAAGCCATGGACATCCTGGAGCTGGCCAAGGCCAATGGCCTGGCGCAGACGGCCGACAACGTCCAACGCAACGTCAGCTACATCTGCAACTGCTGCGGCGACTGCTGCGGCATGATGAGCGCCATTCGCCGCTTCGACCTGCGCAACGCCATCGTCACGTCAAACTGGATCAGCGACATTGACCTCAGCCGCTGCAACGGCTGCGGCCGCTGCAACTTCGGCTGCCCTCACGGCGCGAAGCTCAGTGTGGACGTCACCTACCTACCGCGCGCGTTCGCCGCCGGCGCAGAGCTCTACTCCGACGCCCGCGTCGATGCCATCGTCAGCAAGAACGGTC
>JBGAVB010000404.1:0-2736 GCA_044228345.1 Anaerolineae bacterium
ACCGCGTCGATGACGACGCTGAGCAGTTCGTCGAGGATGACCAGCCCGGCCGCCGTCATCGCACTCACGCCCAGCGCGCTTCTGGCGATGAACCAGAGGATGCCCATGATCACGCCGACCGCCACCATGACGCCAGAAGCCACGGTGCGCCCCACGCGCGCGCCGGTACGCAGCACGCCCACGCCAACCCCCGTCAGCGCGCCGACCGCCGAACCCACCAGCGCGCCGCGTCTGCGCCTGCCAGTGGCCGCCGAAGACCTGGCTCAACTGCCGCGCGCAGACCTCATCGGCTTGATGACGGAGGACGTTAAGAATGCGCGCCTGGGCAGCGCTTTTGCCCCGCTCGATATCGTACTCAACCTGCCAACCGACGCTGCGTTTGTGCTCAAAGAAGCTCAATACACGCTGCCTGGTGTGGTCCTCTTGACCAACGCCGAACGAGAATACTTGACAGGCGCGCTGACCTCGGACGTGATCGGTTACATGGGACCCATTCCAGCCGATCAAGCCGACTCGTACCGCGAGAAGGGGTACGCGCCCAATGATTGGGTGGGCTACGCTGGCATTGAGCGCACGTTCGAGAAAGAAATGCACGGCCAGGCCAGTTTGCGTGAGATTGAAGTGGATGTCGCGGGCCGTGAAGTAAGGACGATCGGCCAGCCGGTGCCTGAGACCCCGGGCCTCAACCTGGTGCTGACGATTGATGTAGACCTGCAGGAGGCCATGGAAAAGGCGCTGCGCCGGGGCTTGGAGGCGGCCGGATCGCTATCAGGGGCGGCCGTGGCTATCAATCCACAAAACGGCGCCTTGCTTGGGATGGTCAGCTTACCCACTTACGATAACAATCAATTTGCCGACGGCATCACCAGCGATGAGTATGCGGCGCTCAGTGACAACAAGTACCGCCCGCTTCTCAACCATGCCATCAGCGGTATTTATCCTCCCGGTTCTACATTCAAAACGGTGCCGGCCGCCGGCGCGCTGCAAGAAGGCGTCATCACCTCGCGCACCAGGCTGCAGGACAACGGCATCCTATGGCTGCCCAACAAGTTCTATCCAAACGACTTCAGCAAGGCGCAGCCATTTTACTGCTGGCTGGCTAAATATGGGCGCGGTCACGGCGCCGTTACCGTGGCCGAAGCGCTCGCCGTCTCCTGCGACGTCTTTTTCTACCAGGCGGGAGGCGGCTTCCGCGAAATGCAGGGCCTCGATGTGGACCGCCTGGCTCACTATGCGTCCGCCTTTGGCTACGGCGAGGTGACCGGCATTGACCTGCCCGGTGAGCATCCGGGGCTGATTCCAAGCGATCAATGGAAACGCCTGACGTACGGCGAAGGCTGGGTCACCGGCGACACCTACAACATGTCCATTGGTCAAGGCTTCGTCCTGGCTACCCCGCTGCAAGTAGCCAACGCGGCCGCAGCCGTGGCGAATGGAGGCACCCTGTATCGGCCGCAGCTCGTGGCGCGCATGACGGACGCAGACGGCGTGGTGAGCATGGAGATGCAGCCGGAAATCATCCGCACGCTGCCGATCAAGCCAGAGTACATGGCCGTGGTGCGCGAAGGCCTGTTCGGCGCGGTCAATTGGTCGAATGGCACCGCGCCCGGCGCGCGTGTGGCGGGGATTGCAGTTGCCGGCAAGACAGGCACCGCCGAATTCTGGGACCCGGAGATCGGCTACGACGCCAAAGGCTTTTTGCCCACGCACGCCTGGTTCATGGCCTTCGCGCCGTTCGATAACCCACAGATCGCCGTGGTCGCCTTTATCTACAACGGCGGTGAAGGATCAGCCGTGGCGGTGCCGGTCGTGTCGGAGATTCTGCATTACTTCTTCAAAGTACCAATGCCGCCTGGCAACCCCTACCACCGGCTGCAGGTCGGAGACTAAGGGGCACCTCGCGCATGGTTAGCACAGAGACAGCCAATGTGAGCACAGAGCAGGCGGTTCAGATCAGAGGCACCAGCAGCGGCCTGGTGATTACCCTGCCCGATGGCGATTTCCATGCCGTGTTGGCCCAGGTGGATGAGCGCCTGCAGGCGATGGCTTCCTTTGTCAAAGGGGGACGCGTGGCTGTCGCCGCCGGATCACGCATGCTGACCGAGGCGGACATTGCCGCCATCGGGCATATGCTGGAAACGCACCAGGTGAGCCTGTGGGCGCTGGTGAGCGACCAACCAGCCACGCAGCGCGCAGCCGCCAGCCTCGGCCTGGCCATCCAGGTCACGCCGGCGCTGCGTGCAAACGGCAGCCGCGCCCTGGGGTCGGCGCGCGCCGCCGCGCCAGCGACCAGCGCCGGCCGGCCTGGTCAAGCGCCAGCGTTGCTCGTCCACGGCGCCCTGCACAGCGGCCAAACCATCGAGCATCCAGGGGCAGTCATCGTCATCGGCGATGTCCACCCCGGCGCGCACGTGATCGCGGGGGCGGATGTCGTCGTCTGGGGACGATTAGCTGGAATCGTTCACGCCGGCGTGTTGGGCGACCAACCGGCTGTGGTTTGTGCGCTGGCGCTGCAGCCAACCGAGCTGCGCATCGGCAGCGCGACCGGTCGTGCGCCTGCGGCCCGTGGTGCGCGCTGGCGCCTGCCCGGGCGGCGAAACCGGTCAACGCCTGAAGTGGCGCGCGTCATGGACGGCGCCATCGTGATTGAACCCTGGGATCAAGTGAAGTATGAATCGGCCGCGCCCGCCGATTCCCTACGGAGGTCATCCTGATGTCACGCGCATGGCGTAATTT
>JBGAVB010000405.1:0-2734 GCA_044228345.1 Anaerolineae bacterium
CGCGCCTGCGGCACGCCGCCCTAGATACGCCTCGATCACGCGCTTGTTCGCACGGATATCGGCGGGCGAGCCTTCCGCGATCTTCTCGCCATAATCGAGGACGCTGATGTGTTCGCTGATGCCCATGACCACGCGCATTTGATGTTCGATCAGCAGGACGGTGATCCCCAGGTCGTCGCGCAGCCGCCGAAACAGGCCGATCGCGTCCAACGATTCCTGCGGGTTCATACCGGCTGTCGGTTCGTCCAACAAGATCAGCCGCGGCTGCGTCGCCAGCGCGCGCGCCACTTCCACCCGACGCTGAGCGCCGTAGGGGAGGTTCTTGGCCAGCTCATCTCCCAGCTCCTGCAAACCGACATACTCCAGGATCTCCTGCGCACGTTTGCGCGCCGCGCGGTCCTCACGGCGGAATGCGGCCGAATGACCGAGGATGTCCCACAAACGCGCGCGGATGTGGGTGTGCATGCCCACGAGCACGTTTTCCAGGACGGTCATGGCGCCAAAAAGACGGATGTTCTGAAACGTGCGCGCCACGCCCAGCGCCGTGATCTGGTCGGGTCGCTTGCCGACCACGGACTGCCCATTGAAAACAATGTCGCCGCCATCCGGCCGGTAGATGCCCGTAATGCAGTTGAAAAAGGTGGTCTTGCCCGCGCCGTTCGGCCCAATGATGCTGATGATGGTTCCGGCCTCAATGGTTAAGTCCACGTTGCTGAGAGCCATCAGCCCGCCAAAACGCTTGTTGACCTGGCGCACCTGCAATAACGCCATCTAGGTGTTTCCTCCGGCTTGCACAGAAGGTGCGTCGCGTTCGGGATGTAACGCTTCCTCGATCTCCATGCGCCGGCGGCGCGCCGGGAGAAGACCCTCGGTGCGAAAGATCATCATCACGATCAGCACAATGCCAAACACCATACGCTGGTATTTGGCCGGTTCCAGTTGATTCGGCAGCTGCGCCCACGGAATGTTCAGCAAGGGCATCATGCCGCCGCCCTGGCGCAGCGCGCTCAACTGCAGTGATAGTTCTGTCAACACCTGCAGATTGAGCACCGTGACAATCGTCGCGCCCAAGATCGCGCCGGGGATGCTGCCCATGCCGCCCAGGATCACCATGGCCAGCACACCGATGGATTCCATGAACGTGAAACTGTCTGGATTGACAAAGGTTTGCTTGGCGGCAAAGATTGTGCCCATGGCGCCGGCAAAACTGGCGCCAATGGCAAAGGCCATCAGCTTCATCCTGACCAGGGGAATGCCCATGGCAATGGCGGCCTGCTCATCTTCGCGAATGGCCGTCCACGCGCGGCCGACATGGCTGTTGTCGAGGCGCCGCGCCACCAGGATCGCGATGCCGGCGATCAGCAAAGCCAGGACGAAGAAATAGGGGCCGTAAAGATCGGCGTTTTGCAGCGGACGCCCGGCGATTTGCGAAAAGATCGCGCGTAAGGGCGCGGCCAGGGGTTCCGGCAGAGGCGGCCGCGAGATTGGCGTGATGCCCTGCGACCCGTTCGTGATATTGATCGGCTTGTCGAGGTTCTTAGCGAGCACGCGGATCACTTCACCAAAGCCCAGCGTGACAATCGCCAGGTAATCGCCGCGCAGGCGCAGAACCGGCGTGCCCAACAGGATGCCGGCCAGCGCGGCGACGCCGACTGCGAGAATGAGGAACAGAAAGAACCAACCAGGCGAGAGCGGAAAACGCCCCTGACTGCCCCATGATGGCCCCAGGGCCAGCCAGATCAGGCGGTAGATGATCAGCCCCGCCGCCACCGGAACCAGCCAGCCAGCCACCTGACGCACGCGGCCAGCCGATCCCTGGCCATTGACAGCACCGTACCGTTTGAGCAAGCGATAGACCAGCGAACCGCTCAGCACCGCGCCGAGCAGCCCAATCCCCGTCACAACCAGGCCGCCGGGCGCGGCAAATGCATTGGCATGGGATGATCCAAAGATGGCCCAGACGTAGGCGCCTACGGCGTAGAAGGCCACATAGCCGAGATCGAGCAGGCCAGCAAAGCCAACCACGATGTTGAGGCCCAGGGCCAGGGCGACGTAGATGCCAATTTGCGTCGCCACTTCCAGGTAGTACGCATTGCGAATCCCAAGCAGCGGGAGCAGCACAAGCAACACCAGGATGCCAAAGAGCGATCGGGCGCGCGTCGGAATCTTGGCTGCAAAAATGAGCAGCAGCGAGCCTTCGAACAGCAGAAAAATCGGCAGTGAACGGCTGTTCGTGAAGGCGCCAAGCGTGGTGAGCGCAATGTAGAGCGCCAGAATCACATAGGCCTGCGGGCCAGACAAGAGCAGGCCGCTGAGCCTGGACAGCCATGATGAACGATTGGGTTCGCCTGATGGTTGGGTGGTCATGCCTTTATGCCTTCTGCCCCACTTGTTCGCCCAACAGACCCGACGGCTTGAAAATCAGGATGCCAATCAGAATCATGAATGCCGTAATCGCCGCGTAATCCGCGCCGGGCAGCGCGCCGCGCGAAAAGAGGGTGAGGTAGGACGACACGAAGGCTTCGAGTAAGCCCAGGGTGATCCCACCGAGCATGGCGCCTGTGATGTTCCCAATGCCGCCCAACACCGCGGCCGTGAAGGCCTTGATGCCCAAGGTGCTGCACGACATCGCCGAGCGCGCGCTGCAGGTCCACGGCTCGCTCGGGGCGTGCACCGAGATGCCCTTCACCGACATGCTCGTGCACTCGTACCACATGGGCCTGGCCGACGGCCC
>JBGAVB010000406.1:0-2734 GCA_044228345.1 Anaerolineae bacterium
GGAACGCGGATTGCGGCTGGCGCCTTTTTGGTCAATCGAGATGGCGGGGCTAAGCCCTTCGATCTGATCCACGTCGGGCTTTTCCATCAGGCCCAGGAACTGGCGTGCATAGGCCGACAAGGACTCAACGTAGCGGCGTTGACCTTCGGCATAAATCGTGTCGAAGGCCAGGGACGATTTGCCCGACCCAGAAAGGCCCGTGATGACCACCAGGCGGTCGCGCGGCAGCTCCACGGTGATGTTCTTCAGGTTATGTTCTCGTGCACCACGAACGATCAATTTGTCATGAGCCATGATCCAGTTCTCCTGACGTGGCGCGTCACGCGATGTCGAACGACTAAGAAACCGGGTTTCTGTGGTGAAACCCGGTTTCGGCAAAAATAATGTCGGCCAAAACAGGCCGCAGAATCGGTTACTTCTTCTTCGTTTCCTCGGGCACTTCTTCGCCCTTGGCTGCCTTACCCTTGACAAGCACTTCCGGCTCAGCGGATGTGGTGGCAGGCGCGGCTTCACCGGTCTCCTCAGAAACCGCGGCGCGCGTGCGGCTGAGCATCACGACGGCCTCATCAGGATCAATGGCTAACTTCACATTGGCTGGCACCACCAGGTCTCTGGCATGGAGGATGTAATGCTCGGGTGTGAGTTGGCTGATGTCAATCGCCAGCGAATCGGGGATGTTGCCGGGCAAACAGGAAACCGTGATGGTCTCCAGGTTGTGCACCAGGATGTAGTCACTGCCGACGCTGGCGGGCAGCGCGCCGAGCAGCTTGACGCGTACATCAATCTCAACCAATTCTGTCATGGAGACCTGGTAGAAGTCCACATGCAGTGGATTGCGCTTGACCGGATGGCGCTGCAGTTCTTTGATGAGCACAGCCACCTGGCGGGCGCCAAAATCGAGCGTGGTCAGGTGGGTCAGAGCGCCCTGCTTGACCGCCTTGTCAAGGCTAATCCGCTCAATTTGCACGGATTCGGCCGGGATATTGTGTCCGTACATGACGGCGGGCACCCAGCCCTGCTGGCGCAGTTGATTGGCATGAACAGATGGGTCGCGCGGCTGCGCCACTAATGAAATTTGAGCCACGATTCTACGATCTCCTTTTTACGACGAACGTCTGGTCCGTTTTTTTCTATGGTCACTATTCAGCCCAGCTTCTGCACGACCACTTGCGCTGCTGTACAACGCCTGGGATCGCGGCAGCAAGCGCGCAGATCCCCAGCGGATGCTTTCTGTCATCGGCGCAGGCCAACGGCTCGACTGAGCTCGCCGAGGTCTTGGCAATGGCTGCCGCGGTTTCAACCGCCGGTGCGCAAATCAAGGTGCAAACGCAAACAAAGGCGCCTGTGAGCAGGCGCGGGAGCTATTGTACCTGAGGCCGGGCGATTCGTCAAAGTCTCGCTGATGAATGAATAGGCAGGCGCCATTTAGATCACACCGCGGGCACGCAGCGCCTGGATGTCATCATCGTGATAGCCCAGCTCATGCAGAACCTCGACCGTGTGCTGACCGAGCGTTGGCGCCGGCAAGCGGTAGCTCAGCTGATCCCCTGAGAAGTGAACTGGGTACGCCAGCGATTTGACTTTGCCCGCCGTGGGATGATCCAATTCGACAATATCGCCGCGCGCCAGGATGTGCGGGTCGTTGAGTGCTTGCGGCACGCTGTAGATTGGCCCGCAGGGAATGCCCGCGGCATCGAACTCAGCCAGCCACTCCGCCGCATCCCGCGTCAAAAAAATCGGCTCGAGCTGCGCGGTCAACGCCGGGCGGTTGACGTTGCGCATGGGGTTGGTGGCAAAGCGCGGGTCAATCATCAGGGACTCCTCAACGCCGATGATTTTACACATCTTCTGCCAGAGCCGCTCGCTGCCCACGGCGATGATGAACCAGGTGTCGCGCGCCTTGAACGGCTGGTAGGGTGTGATCGTCGCGTGTTGATTGCCTAGGCGCGGGGCTTCTTGCCCGGTAGCAAAGTACGCGCCCGCCACATGACTGAGCCAGGTCAACTGCGAGTCGAGCAGAGAGACATCGAGCGCCTGGCCTTTTCCCGTCTGGAAACGGCTGATGATCGCGGCCAGGATTCCCGTGAACGCGTAGATGCCGCCGGTCAGGTCAGCGATGGGGACGCCGTAGCGCACCGGCGCGCCCTCTGGTTCGCCCGTAATGGACATAATTCCGCACATCCCCTGCACGATGATATCGTAGCCAGTGCGCCCGGCATAGGGGCCGGTGCGGCCAAAGCCTGTCAATGAAACATGGATAAGCCCCGGGTTGACCTGAAGGCAGCTCTCTGGGTCGAGCCGGCGTTTGGTCAGGGAGTCAAGGCGTGGGAAGTTGTTGAGAAAGATGTCCGCGCCGTACACCAGTTTGCGCAGGATTTCGCTGCCTTCTTCGGTGTCGAGCTTGAGCGCAATGCCGCGCTTGTTGCGGTTGGTGCTCAGAAAATAGGCGCTCTCATCGCCGACATAGGGCGGCGCCCAACCGCGGGTCATGTCGCCTTTGCCCAATTCCTCGATCTTGATTACTTCCGCGCCCATGTCCCCCAGGTACATGCTGCAGATGGGGCCGGCCAACGCCTGTGTCGCATCAATGACCTTCATGCCGGTCAAGATAGGCTGGTTGCGTCCGTTCATCACGTCGTTGTGTTCCTTTCGTGTGGGAGGTCCGCAGTCTGGCTAATCTGAGGCGCGCCGTAAGCGGCGCTGCTCGTCGCGCGCGCGCCGGCCATCGGACAGC
>JBGAVB010000407.1:0-2716 GCA_044228345.1 Anaerolineae bacterium
GGCAACCTTTGAAGAGTACACGGCGGCCGAGGAGCTGCAGCAGGTCTGCTGGCAGACTGACCCGATTGACGCCGTGCCGGCTCATTTGCTGTTGACTGTGCAGAGCGAGGGCGGGCTTGTCTTGGGGGCGTTCACTCCGCGTAACGAATTGATCGGCTTCGTCTTCGGCTTCCTGGGTCGCGAAGGCAACACCATCAAACACTGCTCACATATGGCTGCCGTTCATCCTTATTACCGAGATCAAAACCTGGGCTACCGCCTGAAACTGGCGCAGCGCGACTTCATGCGGCAACAAGGCTTGGATATCTGCACCTGGACGTATGATCCATTGGAGGCGCGCAACGCGGTGCTCAACATTGCCAAGTTGGGGGCCACAGCGCACGTGTACAAGCGCAACATCTACGGTCAACGCCTGGGCGGCATCAACGCGGCCTTGCCCACCGACCGCTTTCATGTGCGCTGGGAGGTGAACAGCCCACGCACGCTCCAGTGCGTGACCACCGGCCAACGCGTCTCTGCGCCAGTCGCTGCGCAACCAGAGCAAATGCTCACACGGATCGTCTTCGAGGATGATCTGCCGATCCTGGCTGCCACCGGCCCTCTGCCCAACGCTGACACGATCGGTGTGCAGATTCCGGCCCACTTTCAACGCATCAAACATGACAACGTCAAGGCTGCCAGCTATTGGCGCCTGGGCACGCGCGCGCTCTTTGAAACCGCGTTTCGCGCCGGCTACACCGTCGTCAACGTCACGCCCGATGCGGATCACCCGCAGGCGCTGATGGTGTACACCTTGGTCAGTGTATAGCGCAAAATACAAAGTACAAAGTGCAAAAAGAGAGCATCCGTTCGTTTCGCGTTCGGCAGTCAGCGTTTTGCACTTTGCACTCTGCCCTTTGCACTTCTGTTACGGCGGCCAGTTAGGAGCCAAACCGCGCTGCTGGCGGATGTAGATGCGCAGCTTGGCATAGGCTGGGCGCCAATGCAGTTCGTCAATCTGGCTGGGCTTCATGATGGACCACCAGTATTGCTCCTGCGCTTCGGTCCAGTCCACATCGGGCATGTAGACGACGACCATCAGGCCGATCCACGGCCGCCAATGGTTCTTGGCCCATTCAAAAGCCTGCACCAGGTAATCGCCCTGCTGCTCCTCCGTCACGGCGTGCCAGTGGTAAGGCGAGTCGGGCCGTGAATCGGTGCTCCAGCCAAACTCCAGCACGGCCACCTTCTTGGCCGTATCCCCGTACTTCACCATGATCTTGCGCAGGTCTTCGACGCGGCGGAAGGTAAAGAAACGCTCGCCGCCGTAAGCAGCCTTGTTCGCCGCCGCCTCATCCGGGCTGACGCTGGGCGCGGCCCGAAAACCGGCCGCGTGCACGCCCAAGACATCGAAGTAGCCCGCGCTGTTGCCGCCCATGGCCTGGTACATCTGCTCCAGGTACTTATCATCGGGGATCGCCACGTCGCAGCAGGAGCCGGTCGGCGTCAAGCCGGCTGAAATGACGAGGGCCAGGGGCGCGCCCTTCTTGACGCCAGCATACGCGGACTTCAGCAGCCGTGCATACTCCGCAGCGTTAGGCGGCCGACAGCCCCACTCCCCGCCGCCATCGGGCCGATTGAGATTGGGTTCGTTCCAGATCTGATAGGCCTGGATCTTCCATTTGTAGCGGTTAGCCACCGCAAATAGGAAATCCTCGAAATCCTTGTAGTTGTCGGGCGGCCCATTGCACGGAAAACCGCCGCCGGCCCATTTGGGTTGACTGTCCACGCGCACGATCAGCTTGAGGTTGTGCTCAATGGCCTGCTGCACGATGCGGTCGGTCACGCTCCAGTCAAACTTGCCCTTGCCCGCGCCCTCGATCTCGCGCCAGGGGAAGTTCTGTTTGACCCAGGTGAAGCCAGCGGCTTCTACGAGGCCCAGGTCACGATCGGCAATTTCCGGGCGCCACCAAAGGAACGCCTGCACGCCGTAATCAGGCGACGTGAAGCCGCGATCAGAGCCGCCGCCAGCCGGCGCTTTCGTCGCCGTCGGTTTGACTGGCGCAGGCGTCGGTTTTCCCGTCGCCTGCGCAGGCGCCTGCGTTGGGGTGTCCGATGCCGCCGGCTGCGCAGTGGCGGTCGCTGGGATCGGTGTATCGGTTGGCGGCTGCGGCGTGTCAGTCGGGGCTGCGGCCGCGGTCGGCGTCTTCGTTGGCGTGGGCGTGGGCGGCGGAGGCGCCTGGCCGCAAGCCGACAGGACCAGCGTCATCAGAATGACTCCGGCCAGCAGGCGCGAGAATCGTCGGTTAGTGTAGGATTGCCTCATCGTTCCTCTTACTTCGGCATGTTGCGCAGCGCATCGTAGGTGGGCGTGCCCCACACCTTGAACGCGCTCTGTTCGCCCGATTCGAAATTCAGGTTCCACAGGAACATCGGTCCCACCCATCCCCAAGAGCGAGCCATCTGGTAAGCGCGCACCGTCCAGGCGGCCTGTTCATCGGCCGAATTGTCGGCCGCATATTCATAGCCGGGGTGCGGGCTGTTGGAAACGGCCCAACCAAATTCGGTAGGCCAGATGCGTTTGCCGCCGTCGCCGTTCGCCACCATCACGTTGCGATAGCCTTCCATCGTGCCGCGGAAGCACCAGGAGTGGTGACGGTTGTCGAAGGGGCCGCGGTAGCCGGCGCTGCCGTCGGACACCGAGCGCCAGTCGCCATCTGCGGGGCAGTTGAAGCCG
>JBGAVB010000408.1:0-2695 GCA_044228345.1 Anaerolineae bacterium
AGGCTGTTGATGGTGGCAGGGCTGCCATAGACCACCACCTCTGGCGGCTCAACGTCAATGTTCGTGTAACGGTAGCCGGCCGCGGGCTGGCCTGTGCGCTTGGGCACCACAGGCAAGACGCGGTAGCCAGGCCGCTGTTCAACCGTAGCCGAGATGACCACGGTAGGCGGCTCGATTGTCAGGCCGTTGCGAATCTCTTCGCCTTGCAGGTCGAACAGCAGGACAGGGCGGCGGACGGTCACCGGCGCCGTGACGTTGGCCAGCGAAACCTGGGCCACCACGGAGGCGACCTGTTCCACGAGCTGCCTTGCGCCGCTGACCGTCACCGTCATCGGCTGCGCCACCTGCGGCGACGGCAGATAGTAGCTAAAGGGCGGCTGCGCGGTGATGTTGACCTGCACCGGCATTTGGCGATCCACGAGCGGCTCAAGCACAACCGATACATCCTCCGGCTGGCGACTGACGATCGTGACCCGCGGATCGCTGCTGGTGACTTTCAAGGGGATGTTGTAGGTGCCGGCCTTGAGCCCGCGCAAATCGAGCTGCGCCGTGAAATTGGATGGCGCCAGCGTGGCCCAACTTGACTGGGGCGCGCGAATCCGAATTTGGACGCGCTCCAGCAAGCCGCCAAACGGCACTACGCCTTGATCAGGTCCGATGCGCGTAATGGGAATCAGTCGGTCGTAGGTGTTTTCAACCGACGGATCTTGGTGCTGAACCGCCACGACCCAGACAATCAGCGCCAAGATGAGCGCCAGGGCAATGGAGCCTAAATTGTTGAGAAAATCTGAAATGCTGTTCATCGCTCATCTCGCGGCGCCGCGCGGCGCGGCTCATAGAAGGCCTGCAAGATCTTACGCAACCGTTTTTCATCCAATCGGCGCACGATGCGGCCGTGACGTGAAACTGAAATGATCCCCGTTTCCTCTGACACAACCACGGCGATAGCATCGTTCTGTTCGGTGATGCCGACCGCGGCGCGGTGGCGCGTCCCCATCTGCGTGTCGGCAAACTGACGTTGGGTAAGCGGCAGGACGCAGCCCGCAGCCAGAATGCGATCACCGCGTACGATCACCGCGCCGTCGTGCAGCGCGGTGTTCGGAAAGAAAATGGTGAGCAGAAGCTCACGTGAGACAACCGAGTCAAGACGCGTGCCGGTTTCGATGTACTCTTCCAGGCCCGTGGCGCCTTCCAGAACGATGATGGCGCCATGCCGCCGCTCAGAAAGAGTATCCACCGTGCGCAGCAGCTCGCTGACCAGGAATTCGGTGGTGGCTTGCGATGCGCGGCGTCCAAATAAGGGCACCGTGCGGCCAAGTCGTTCGAGCGCGCGTCGCAATTCCGGCTGAAAAATGACGGGAATGGCGACCAGGATGACATTCAACGAATTATTGACCAGCCAGCGAAAGGCTGTCAGCTCGACCATGTTCGAAATGAGCACCACCACGAAAGTGAGAACCAGGATACCGCGTAACAGTTGGACAGCCGCCGTGCCCCGAAACAAGCGCAGCAGGGTGTAGAAGATGAGCGCCACCAACAAAATGTCGGCGGCGTTCTCCCATGTAAAGCGGCTAAAAATCCTGGTTATCTCGATCAAAACGCGCGAACTCCATGCCTGGGGTCTGGATACAGCATTCGATTGGCCGTTTGCCTGCGGAATCCCGTCCTCACGAACCAGTTCAGGCCATCAAGAGGGCCAAAATCGCTTTCTGACAGTGCATGCGATTCTCCGCCTGATCCCACAGCGCCGAATGTGGCCCATCAGCCACGGCGTCGGTGATTTCCTCGCCGCGATGCGCCGGCAGGCAGTGCATGACGATGACATCGGCATGGCCGCTGGCCGCCACGAGCGCCTCGTTCACCTGGAACGGCGGGAAGACCTGGCGCCGCCGGACTGCCTCCGCCTCTTGACCCATGCTGGTCCAGGTGTCGGTATAGATCACATCCGCGCCGCTCACCGCCGCCACGGGATCGGTTGTCAAGACGACGCTCGCTCCCTCCTTGCTCGCTTCAGCGGCCGCGGCCGCGCTAACCTCGGACGCCACGCTGAAACCAGCCGGCGATGCAATGGCGATGGACATGCCGACCTTCGCGCTGGCTTGCGCCAGGGACACAGCCACATTGTTGCCATCACCCACGTAGGCCAGCTTCAGGCCCGCCAAACGCCCGTATTTTTCATAGATCGTGAACAGATCGCTAAGCGCCTGGCACGGATGGCTGAAATCAGACAGGCCGTTGATGACCGGTACGCGTGAGTATTGAGCCAGTTGCAGAATATGCTGATGATCGAAGGTGCGGGCCATGATGGCATCTACGTAACGCGAGAGAACGCGCGCCACATCGGGCACACTCTCGCGTGCGCCGAGCGAAATCTCATTCGGTGAGAGATAGAGCGCGTGCCCACCCAGGTGCTGCATCGCCATCTCGAATGACACCCGTGTGCGCAACGAAGGTTTCTGAAACACCATGCCCAGGGCCTTGCCGCGCAAAATGGGGGCGTTGCCACCCTCGCGCCACTCCGCCTTCTGGTTTTCGGCTGTATGCAAGATCCGCCACACATCGTCGGACGACAGATCGCTGATATCTAACAAGTGACGCATAAGAACGACTCTCCTTGAAAAAAGTGTGAGTTCTATCTCAAGACGAAACGACCGGGTTGCGCAGTTCGCCAATGCCGCTGATCCGCACCACCACG
>JBGAVB010000409.1:0-2691 GCA_044228345.1 Anaerolineae bacterium
ACATAACGTTCCGCCTGCAGGCGCCGGTCATTGGCCGCCGCCACATTGGGATCCACCGGAAAGTAGGTGCGAAAGATGCGGGAGCCTACGAAGCCGACCGTGACGACAAGCAGGACAATAGCCGCGCCGCGCAGCCACGCGCGCCGTCTTTCGGCGGCCAGCGTCTCGTCCAGGCGCCACCACCACTGCCCTGGTTGGGGTTGCGCTTGCTGCCGGGCAGCAGGCCAAGAGGCAATGGCCGACACGGCCCAGCGCGCGCGTGAGCGCAAACCCCGCTGCACCGATTCCCAACGCCCACGCTCGCCGCGCATGTCAATGCCCTGCTGTTCAAGGGCGGGGATGCGCGCGTCGAGCTGGTCAAAAATCCCCAGCAGCTGCGAAACAGCCGACGTCCGCTCTCGCAAGAGAGGCAGCAGACCCTCGGCCGTGTCCAGCAGCCTGCGCACCTCATCGGCCGGGGTGTTCGTATCGTGAGCTATATCGTGGGCCATGGCATTTTACGCAGCCTTGTCTGCTGATGCGGCATCTCAGGCCGCCTCATTGGCGCTGCGTTTGACTTCCTCGTACACGCGTCCAATGCCTTGTTTGATTTGCGATTCGATCTTGGCCTTGCGCCCGGCCGGGATCGGGAACCATGTGACCAAGTCTTTGACCAAGATCGAGCCGGTCTCCTGCTTCGATTTGCCTTGCCGAAACATCACCTTGACCTGGGTGCGCATATATCGAATATAATCGGTGACCCGATCCACGGCTTCGACGCCGCACGGCGGGCCATGACCCGGCACGATCGTGAGCGGATTGAGTTTCTTGATGAAGGCCAGCCCGTGCAGCCAGTCGCGTGAGTTGGCCTGGGCCATGTATGGATGCTGGTCCAGCCAGACCGAATCGCCGGCGAACAGGATGCGTTCCGTGGGCATCCACACCACCGCCGTCGCCAGGGTGTGCCCGCCGATCCAAATCAGCCGCACTTCGCGTCCGCCGCGCAAGATCGTCAACCGCTTCTTGAAGGTGATTTCGGGCCGAATGATCTGTAGATCATTGAACTGCACCTGGATGTCCGGTTCTTTCTTGAAGGAGTCGCGCACCCGCTGTTTGAAATTCTCAGTGTAGCCGCGCATTTCCTTCCAGGCGCGTTCGTGCGCCACCACGGGCGCGGGCAGGTAAAACTGATTGCCGAGCGAATGTCCGCGGTGGTGATCCGTGTTGATGACGTAAAGGATGCGGGTGTTGTTGGATGCTTCGGCCACATGCTTGCGCCATGCCTGCGCCTGGGCGGGGACCATGGGGGTGTCCACCAGGATGACCCCCTCGTCGGTGATGATGCAGCCGACATTGGCGTTGCGATACCCGGTTTCAATGAACACACCCGGTGCAATTTCCTGCATACACGACTCCTCGTGATGTTAGACGTGCGTGATCGACCGGGCATGGGCCGCGGCCGCCGCGACAAAAGCCTGCCTCAGCAGGAGCGCGTTGGGCGCGCCGCCCAGCGCCCACGCGCCGCGACCGCCGCCGCGCGCGCCGGCCGCCGTCGCCGCCGCCATGATTGGCCCCATGTCCAGCCCCGCATCGGCGGCAGCCGCGCAAAACAGATGACCGCCGCTCTCCGCGCTGATTTCGCAGGCCAGAACCGCCACGCAGCCTGGGTGAGCGCGCAGGGCGCTGGCAATCGCCTTGACCGTCTCTGGCGTGCGATTGTCCAGGTAGGCCTGCACCATTCGGCGCTCGCCTACCGCGCGACCGGCATCCCACAGCCGCGCAGCTTCGGCCGCGACCAGCTCAGCCTGCATCTCTCGCAGTTGACGCTGCGCGGCGCGCAGCTTGTCCTGCAAACGATCCACGGCCGCAGGCAAGTCTTCCTCCGCCGTATCCAAGCGGTTGATGAGGGCCTGCACCGTCTCCTGCTTGCGCCGATAGTCGGCCAGGGCGCGCTGACCGCACAAGAACTCGATCCGCGTTTCTGCACCGCGCCGATCCAGGCGCTGAATCTTGATCTGTCCAACTTCCGCCGTTTGGCGCACGTGCGTGCCGCCACAGGCCGACCAGTCGAAGTCGGCAATTTCAACGACGCGGATGTCCGTTTGCACTTTGGGCGGTCGGCGCAGGGGCAGGCTGGGCAGCTCCTCAGGGCTGACGAAGCGGCCGCGCACAAGCCGATTGTCGGCGATGATCTGATTTGCCAGGGTTTCGGCTGCGTCCAGGTCGGCCTGGCTGACGGCAGCCTGGTTGAGATCAATCGTGGCGCTGTGTACGCCGAGGTGAAAACCGACGGTCTCCGCTCCGCTGGTCGCGATGAAGGCCTGGGAAAGAATGTGCTGTCCCGTGTGCTGCTGCATGTGGTCATAGCGCCGCGGCCAGGCAATCTGACCATGCACCAGGCCGGCGGGCACGCGCGCGTCCAGCAGATGCCACACCTTGTCATCGTCCGCGAGGACCTCAGTCACGGCAACGCCGTTGAGCAGGCCAGTGTCATGGGGTTGTCCGCCGCCCGTGGGATAAAACGCGCTGGCGGTGAGCGCCACAGCGGTTTGGCCGTTAACCGTGGTCAGGTCGCTCACGGCGGCCTCGAAGCTGCGCAGGTAGGCATCATGCCAGTATAGGCGTGTTGAGAGTAGGCTGTTCACAAGACCGTATTATACCCTGAAGCGCGCTAAAATTCAAGGCCTGCTGGAGAGATCAGAGATCAGGGAT